>CAZCKI010000355.1:0-3962 GCA_964498815.1 uncultured Burkholderiales bacterium | reverse complement strand
CGCCACGAGGTCATGACGGTGGCCCGCGACGCTCTATCGCGAGCCAAATCCCTCCCGGGGAATCCATTATTTCACCTCACTTTGGCGGTCAATAATAGCGGGTTGGCAGCATAAATTGTTATTTATCAACTAGTTGCCATTTTCAGCCCCCCTTATTGAGGTACGCCGCCCAAAAATGTGAAATAAGTCACAGTATTTTTTCGCCGGTTGCGCTATCTTTCGGAAATACAAGGAAAAAATCCGTAAGCAGGACTGGCATGCAATCGGTTTCGGCCGGCCGGAAAACGGAACAAGACATGCGCGCACGATCGGGCAAGGATTTGTTTTCGCGACAAGTCGACGAACTGTTTCGGTTCGCCGCGAGTGCGGTCGCCTTCTCGTATATCGGCGCGGTCATTACCTTATTGGTGTTTTACGATACCGGCGACGTCGGCCGCGGTTTGTTCTGGTTTGCGCTGGCGACGGCCGTCATGTTGTTCCGCGGCGGCGTGGTCTGGCAATACCTCGCGCAGCGAGACGTGGAAAATCCGCGCATCTGGGCGCGCCTCATGATCGTCGGCAACCTGCTGGCGGGCATCCAGTGGGGCTTGCTCGGCACCGTGTTGTATCCGACCGAGCCCGGCTATCGAGAACTCTATTCGGTGATGGTGATCATCGCCTACGTGGCGGGTTCGATCGTGGCGTTCTCCGCGGTGCGCTGGGCACACGAGGCACTGGCCATTCCGGCGGCCTTGCCGGCCGCCATCTACATTCCTTTTTTTGCCGGCGAATCGCCGCACATCTGGTCCGGCATCATGTCGCTGTTTTTTGTTTTCACGGTGCTCTATTTCGCCCGCAAGCAATATTTTACCGAGCGTGAGCGCCTGCTGTTTGCCATCGAAAACGAAAGCCTGCTGGAAAAACTCAACAGCACCAACAGCGAACTGGGTGTCAAGAACGAGGAACTCAAGTTTCGCGCCGAAGTGGTCAGCCGCGCCCAACTGGAAGCGCGCCGCCGCGCCAACATCCTGGCGAGCCACGTCGAGCGCACGCTGCTGCCGGTGATCGAGTGCGACAACAGTTTTTGCGTGGTGGAATGGAACGAGGCCGCTCGCATGACGCTGGGTTATTCGCTCAACGAAGTGCGCGGCCGCAACCTCGGCGAATTGCTGTTCCCGCCGGAGCGGCACGGCAACATCAAGCCGTTCGTGGCCAAGCTGTTCCGCGACAACCAACCCACTACCGTCGACCTGTTCGCGCAGACGCGCAGCGGCCAGCAAATTCCGGTGCGCTTTTACGTGACTCCGATCATCGGCGAAGACGGCTCGCCGTTGCGTATCGCGGTGATCGTCACCGAAGCCTACGGTGAGATGGATCACGCGCAGTCGAAGCATCCGCTGACTGCTTAGTCAGCTTTTCTAGCGACGCTCCCACACCATCCAGCGCTCCTTGCCTGCGAACACCGGCAAGGAATCCGGCGGAGCCGTCTCTTCGCGCAGGATAAAGTTTTTGCTCAATAGCGAATCGAGCTGCGGCGGCGCCAGACCGAATGGCGGGCCCTTTTCGGCGCCATCGAAGAAAAAGAATCCCAGCAATACGCCGCCCGCCGGCAGCAGGGCGGCGACACGGTCCGCCCAGGCGCCCCACAGGTCACGCGGCAATGCGCACAGGAAAGCGCGTTCATAGATCGTGTCGATGGGGCCGGCTTCGACCGAAAAGAAATCACCGAGGCGGACGTTGCCCGCGAGGGGCCCCAGCAAGGCCGCGGCGCGCGCCACCGCCACCGGCGAAAAGTCTACCGCGGTCACCTGCCATCCGGCCTCGGCCAGGAAGCGCACCTCCCACGCCGAGCCGCAACCGGGAATCAATACCTTCCCGGGTGTTGCGCGGCGATGGACGTATTGCGAAAACAGTTGCGGAACGCCGTGCTGGTCCCAGGGCGTGAAATCGGCCTGGAAGCGCATATCCCAGAATTCCGGGGTCGCCGGATCGGCACGGGGAAATGTCGGGGTGTCGGCCATGAGCGATTATAGGGCGTTGGCTCCGCCGAACGACGCGCCGGTCTTCGCAAAGCGGCGGCCGGTCGCAGTGCTTTTGACAGGGTAGGTTGATTGCTTTACCTTGCAGCCTGACTCGAACAAGAAATGCCATGCGCTATCGAAAATATTTGAAATGGTTCACCGCATTCGCGCTGGGAAGCGCCGGAGTGGCCTTGGCCGCCGACGCGCCCGCCCGGCTGGAATTGAAGCCCTGCCGCGTCGCCCACGTTGAGAACGAGGTCAAATGTGCGATTTTCGAGGTATTCGAAAATCGCGAAAGCCGGCAGGGGCGAAAAATCTCGTTGAATATTGTGGTGCTGCCGGCCACCGCCCGCGTCAAGGAAGTCGACGCGATCTTCCTGTTCGCCGGCGGTCCCGGGCAGGCCGCGACCGATTTCGGCCGACAGGCGCTGGGCATTTTTGGCGGCCTCAACAGCAAGCGCGACATCGTGCTGGTGGACCAGCGCGGCACCGGCAAGTCCAACGGCTTGTTTTGCCGGATGCCGAAAGCCGCCGACCCCGGCATGAACGAGATCGCCAAGCGCGATGCCATCGCGCGCAAGGTACTTGCCGATTGCCAGAAGGAACTGTCGCGTCGCGCCGACCTCAGCCTCTATACCACCACCATCGCCATGGCCGACATCGACGATGTCCGGGCGGCGCTGGGCTACGACAAGATCGACCTGTGGGGTGGCTCCTACGGCACCCGCGCCGCCCTCGAATACCTGCGCCGCTACCCGACCCATGTGCGCAGCGTCATTATCGACGGCGTGGCGCCGCCCTCGATGGCGCTGCCGCTAGGCTTCGGCCGCGACGCCGGCGCCTCCTACGAAAAAATGCTCGCGGCCTGCGAGAAAGAGAAGGCCTGCAACGAACAGTATCCGCGGCTTCGCACGGAGGTCAACGCCATGCTGGAGGAGCTCGGCAGGAAGTCGCGCAAGGTAACCGTCGTCGATGCGCTGACCGGCAAGCCGCGCGAACTGGAGATATCGCGCGATGTCGTCCTGATCGCGATTTTTACCAGCCTCTACGTGCCGGAATTGTCGGCGATGATGCCGGGGCTATTGATGGACGCGCGCCGCGGCAATTTCGGACCGCTGCTGTCCCAGGGATCGTTATTCGGCGACGGTAGCGACGACAAGATGGCATTCGGCATGAGGCTGTCGGTGGTCTGCGCAGAGGATTTGCCGCGCATCGGCGAGAGCGATGCCAAGGCCGAAGCGGCACACGCGCCGTTCGGGCGCCTTTTCATCGACGAATTCCGCAAGGGTTGCGAAACCTGGCCGCGCGGCAAGGTGCCCGAGGATTTCAACAAACCTGTGCAATCAACGCTGCCGGTGATGATCTTCTCCGGCGCGCAGGATCCGGTAACGCCGCCGCCGCAGGGCGAGGAAGTGAAGAAAGCGCTCAGCAACGCCATCCACCTGGTGGCGCCGAATATTGGCCACGGCATCAGCGGCCACGGCTGCGCGCCGCGCCTGATCAAGCAGTTCATCGAAACGGCGTCGGTAGCCGGCATCGACGGCGAATGCCTGCAACGCCTGCCGCGTCCGCTGTTTCCCCTGCCGTTGCGAGACAAGAAAGAAGCACACGAAGGTGCACACGAAGGTGCACACGAAGGTGCACACGAAGGTGCACGCGAAGGTGCACGCGAAGGCGCGCATGAAGGCAAGCCGGCCGGAGCCGGCCATGATTGAAGTTCGCGACCTGCGTAAGCATTTCGGCACGGTCACCGCGGTCGATGGGGTGAGTTTCACCGCCAACAACGGCGCCGTCACCGGGTTGCTCGGACCCAACGGCGCCGGCAAGACCACCACCATCCGCATGATCGGCACCCTGGTGACGATCGAGTCCGGCAGTGTGGCCATCGACGGCCACGACTGCACCACCGAGGCGCAATCGGCGCGCGCCGCGACGGGTTTGCTCACCGATGCGCGCGGCCTC
>CAZCKI010000354.1:0-3970 GCA_964498815.1 uncultured Burkholderiales bacterium | reverse complement strand
GGTGATGCCGGCGTTGTTGATCAGGATATCGACCGGACCCACTTCTTTTTGCACCTGGGCGATGGCCGCGGCGCAGGAATCGAAATCGGAGACGTCGGCGGCAACCACGTGAAAATGATAGTCGCGCGTCTCCATTTCCTTCAGCCACTGCTCTACCTTGGTATTGGACGGCGAGTGCGTCACCACCACCTTGATGCCCATGCGCGCGAGTTTCATGCAGATCGCCTCGCCGAGACCGCCCATGCCGCCGGTGACGAGCGCGATGCGTTGTGAATTTGCCATTATTGGGTCTCCTCCGGTTGTTGTTCGCGCTGTTCCAGCTCGCGCAGGATTTCGGCCAGTTTACGATCTTTCGCCTCGACATAGGCCCGCACTGCAGCAATTGCCGTCAGCACAAATGGGTTAGTTAGTTTTTTTCTTTCACGTATCGACCCGGTGCCGGCTCGATAGTCCGGAACGCGGTGCTACCCATTTCGCGTCGCGCCGGAATCATGCGGCCGCTGTAGGTGCGCAGCCATGCAGTCCAGTGCGGCCACCAGCTGCCCTCCACTTCTTTGGCACGCTGCAGCCAGCGTTCCGGCTGTGGCGATGCGCCATCGAGCGGCTCGCCCTGCCAGTAGCTGCGCCTGTTTTTCGAGGCTGGGTTGACCACACCTGCGATGTGGCCGGATGCGCCCAGCACGAACTGGGTTTCGCCGGAGAGATGGGTGGCGCCGGCAAAGGCACCGCGCCAGGGCACGATGTGGTCCTCGCGGGCGGCGAACACGAAGGCGGGCATGTCGATGTAGCTCAGGTCGACCGGCACGCCGCACATGGTCAGCTTGTCGGGCTTCACCAGGTTGTTTTCGAAGTAGGTGTTACGCAGGTAGTAGCAATACCAGGGGCCGGGCAGGTTGGTGCTGTCGCCGTTCCAGAACAACAGATCGAAGGCAGGCGGCTTGTCGCCTTTCAGGTAGTTGTTGACGACGTAGTTCCACACCAGTTCATTGGCGCGCAGCGACGAAAACGCGAACGCCAGTTCCGCGCCGTTGACGATGCCGCCCTGGCCGACTTCGCGCTCGCGGCGCTCAACAAAGGCTTCATCGACGTAGGCGGCGATATCGCCGACCTGGCCGAAATCGATGAAGGTAGTGAGAAAGGTGACCGATTCGACCACGTCGTGCCCCATCCGGCGCAGCACCGCCAGGGCGCTTGCCAGCATGGTGCCGCCGACGCAGAAGCCAAGCACGTTGATCTTGCCGACGTTGCTAACGACGCGCACGCAATCGATCGCCTTGATGACCCCGTTGGCGAGGTAGTCGTCCCAGGTCAGGTCGCCCTGCGCCGTCCCGACATTGCGCCAGGACACGATGAATACGGTAAGTCCCTGCGCGACCGCGTATTGCACGAAGGAATTGTCCGGTCGCAAATCGAGGATGTAGAACTTGTTGATGCAAGGCGGCACCAGCAGCAGCGGCCGCATATGCACCTTGGCGGTGGTCGGCGCGTACTGGATGAGCTGGAAGATTTCGTTTTCGAAGATCACGCTGCCGGGAGTCAGGGCGACATCGCGACCGACCTGGAAGGCGGCTTCGTCGCTGATCGAAATATGGCCCTTGCCCATGTCGGCTTGCAGGTTTTCCAGTCCCGCGCGCAGGCTTTCGCCCTTCGATTCGATCGCGGAGCGGATCGCCTCGGGGTTGGTCAGCAGGAAATTGGCGGGCGATACGGCGTCGAGATACTGCTTGGTGAAAAACCGCATGCGCTGCTTGATGTTGTCGCCGGCTTCCACGCTGTCGATGCTCTCCATCAGCAAGCGGCAGGTGGTGAGATAGGATTCGGCCAGCAGACGAAACTGCGGCGCGGATTGCCACGCTTCCCCGCTGAAACGCCGGTCGCGGGCGCTGGCCAGGGCATCGGACGCCTGCGGTTGCGCCATGGTGGTCAGCAAGTGTTGCTGCTCGGCGATGACGCGCTGGCGAATCTCGGCGATCTTGGCGGGCTCGGTGGCGAGTGCCTGCATCCAGGCGCGGTTGGCCTCGTCCATGCTGGCGGGAATTTTTACCGCTTCGAGGCTGTGCAACCAGCGCGAACCGGTTTCCTGCAGGCTGGACAGCGCTTTGCCGAAATCAAATGCCGGGGCTGGCTGGCTCATATCGATGTTCCCTGTCGCAATTCATGCCCGCCGGAATTTTGCGCCATGACCATTCTGCGCGTGCGGACCTGTCTCGATTCTACCTGCTGACGCCGCCTTCGTCTGCCTGGCGCTGCAGGTGGCGACGGGTCAATCGGCGCCCAGCAATTGATTGACCAGCCAGATCGAACCGACGCCCGCAGTGATGAGCAGGATCTGCTGCAGGGAATCGCTCAGCCGCGAGCGCCGGTGCAGGCCGGGAATCAGATCGGCAATCGCCACGTAAATCATGCTGGCCGCAGCGAGGCACAGAAATAGTTCGGCAAAACCGCTCAGCCGGCTCAGCGCCAGATAAGCGAAGGCCGCCCCTGCCAAGGTGGCGAGGCTCGAAATCAGGTTCCACATCAGCGCCCTGCCGCGGCTGAAGCCCGAGTGAACCAGCACCAGGAAATTGCCCAGCTCCTGTGGAATTTCGTGCGCGATGATCGCCACCGCCGTGACGATGCCAAGGCGCGGGTCGGCCAGAAAAGCGACGGCGATGGCGAGTCCGTCGGTAAAGTTGTGGAAGGCATCGCCGATCACCACCATCCACGCCGTGGCGGGCGATGCGGCTTCGGTTGCGTGGTCGGCGGACGGGGCGTGAGCGTGCGATTCAAAATCGGCGTGATCGTGGCTATGGCGCCACAACACCAGCTTTTCCAGCAGGAAAAAGGCGAGGATGCCGGCCAGAATCCAGGCCGCGCTGGACTGCGGCGAGGTGCCGCTACGGAAAATGTGCGGCAGCAAATCCAGGAACACCACGCCCAGCAAGGCGCCGACCGCGTAGCTCACGAAAATCGGGATCAGGCGCGGCTGGATCCGCCAGGCGAGCAGTGCTGCCAGCGAAACCGATAGCAGGCTGCCGGTCAAACAGGCGGCCAGGATGTAGAAAAGGACCATGGACGGAAAAACTCGGCAGTCGATGTGGAATGCAATTCTTTTTGCAACTGAATTGCATTATAACAGCGAACACCGCTACGGCTGCAGCCAGATGGCCGCCGCCATGCGTCCGCTGATGCGGTCGCGCCGATGGGAAAAGAATCGCGCGGGCTCGTTCACCGTGCAAAACCCGCCGCCGTATACCTGCGTCACGCCGGCTTGCGCGAGGCGCTGTCGAGCCAACCGGTAGATATCGGCAAAGTATTTGCCGGGTCGATGCGCCCCAGCCGCGGCGAAAGCGATGGCTGTGCGCGGATCGACCGCGACGAAAGCATTGCGCACATCGTCACCGACTTCAAAGGCGGTGGGCCCGATGGCAGGTCCCAGCCAAGCTTGAATTTGCACGGGCGGTACGCGCATCGCCTCCACCGTTCTCTCCAGCACATCGGCTGCGAGGCCGCGCCAGCCGGCGTGCGCAACACCCACGGTGGTGGCGGCGCGATCGCAAAAGAACACCGGCAGGCAATCGGCAGCCGTGACGATGCACGGGCGCTCAGGCAGCGACGTAACGACAGCGTCGCCCTGCAAATCGACCGGGTCGTCTTCCCAGCGCAGCACCCGATCGCCGTGCACCAGCGATATCCATTGCGGCTCGCGCGGCAGCAACACGCCGAAGCGGCGGCGATTTTCCGCGACCGCGTCGGCGTCGTCGCCGACGTGCTTGCCGAGGTTGAGGCTGGCCCAGGCGCCGCTGCTGACACCGCCCTGCCGGGTCGTGAACAAGGCCTTTACGCGCGATGCTGCCGGCCAATCGGGGACGACGCAATCGGCCAGCGTCAGCAAGCGCCACCTGCTTCCGTCACGGCTTCCAGCAGCCGCGCCATGTCCGCCGGGATGGCGGCTTCGAATTCGTCCGGTTTGCCGGTGGCCGGGTGCAGG
>CAZCKI010000353.1:0-4000 GCA_964498815.1 uncultured Burkholderiales bacterium | reverse complement strand
GGCGGCCGAGACCATCTTTTGGTGATAGTCGGGCGCGCCGCCGGGCGAGGTTTGGCGCATGTAGTACCAGGACGAATCGACGAAGGTATCCATGGTGTCGGTTTCGCGCGTGGCGGACTTGCCGCACCTGGGACACTGACACTTCAAGAAGCGTTCGTCTTTTTTGAGCGGATTGCCCGAGCCGTCCGGCACCAGGTCCAGCGGCAGCACCACCGGCAAATGCTCGTCCGGCACCGGCACGTCGCCGCAGGCGTCGCAATGGATGATGGGGATCGGCGTGCCCCAATAGCGCTGGCGAGAGATGCCCCAGTCGCGCAAGCGATACTGCGTTTTCTTTTCACCGCCGTCGGCCGCCGTTTGCGCGGCCACATAGTCGATGGCGGCGTTGTAGTCCATGCCGTCCATGGGACCCGAGGCGATGCAGGTGCCGTAATCGCCGTAGTGCGCCTGCCAGGCGGCTAGCGAATAAGGCTTGCCCAATTCGATCACCTGCTTGATCGGCAGCTTGTATTTCTTGGCAAAAGCGAAGTCGCGCTCGTCGTGTCCCGGCACGCCCATCACCGCGCCGTCGCCGTAGTTCATCAGCACGTAGTTACCGACCCAGACTTCCACCTTGGCGCCGGTGAGCGGGTGCGTGACGAACAAGCCCGTAGCGACACCCTTCTTTTCCATGGTGGCCAAGTCGGCTTCCATCACCGTGCCGCGCTTGGTCTCTTCGACGAAGGCTGCCACCTTGGCATCGCGTGCAGCGGCAACACTAGCCAAAGGATGCTCCGCCGCTACCGCGCAAAAGGTGACGCCCATGATGGTATCGGCGCGCGTGGTGAACACGAACAGCTTGCCGTCTTGAACATAGTCGTTGTTTGGCGAACCCTCATCCCGGCCTTCTCCCAAGGGAGAAGGTGAGGACTGCGATTCGCTGGCGCGAATCGTGTGGGTGAAGGCAAAACGCACACCAACGGACTTGCCGATCCAGTTCTCCTGCATGGCGCGCACGCTGGGCGGCCAGCCGGTGAGTTTATTGGCCACGCAATCGAGCAGCTCGTCGGCGTACTTGGTGATGGCCATGTAGTAGCCGGGAATCTCGCGCTTTTCCACCGGCGCCCCCGAGCGCCAGCCCTTGCCGTCGACGACCTGCTCGTTGGCGAGTACGGTCATGTCGACCGGGTCCCAGTTCACCACCTGGGTCTTTTTGTAGACGATGCCTTTTTCCAGCATGCGCAAAAAGAACCACTGGTTCCACTGGTAGTACTCGGCATCGCAGGTGGCGAATTCGCGCGACCAGTCGATCGCCCAGCCCATCGCCTGGCACTGCAGTTTCATGTAGGCGATGTTTTCGTAGGTCCATTTGGCGGGCGCCACGCCGTTTTTCATGGCGGCGTTCTCGGCGGGCAGGCCAAAGGCATCCCAGCCCATCGTCTGCAGGACGTTGTAGCCCTTCATGCGCAACTGGCGGGTCATCATGTCGTTGATGGTGTAGTTGCGCACGTGGCCCATGTGCAGCTTGCCGGAGGGGTACGGCAGCATCGAGCAGGCGTAAAACTTGGGTTTGGCCTTGCCGTTTTTGTCGAGCGCGTGTTCGGTCACGCGATAGGCATCGGTCTTGTGCCAATGCGCCTGCGCGGCGGTTTCGATGCTTTTTGCCTGATATTGCGAGTCCATGGAGCCAAAATTGGTGTTTTTAGAGTAGATTTCCATTATACAGACCGGGTCTTCGAGGCCCGCTCCGCCGTGGGACAAAAAGGGAGAAACGCCATGAAAAGAGTGCTGCTTGCCATCCTGCTGTTGGCCGCATCCGCCACCGTTGCCGCCGCCGTCGCCACCATCGAGGCCGTGCAGTTACCGGCCTGGCTCGACCGGGGCGGCCTCAGCGTACCCGCCGCCCCCGGCACCGAGCTGCAAGCCGGCGATACCTTGCGTACCGGCCGTGGCGCGCGGCTATTGCTGAAGCTTTCCGAAGGCAGCGTGGTCAAGCTCGGCGAAAACGCCCAGTTCACGCTCGAATCGGCCGATCGCAAGAACAAGGTGTTCCAGGCCGCCCTGTCGGTGCTGACCGGTGCGTTTCGATTCACCACCTCGGCGCTGACCAAATCGCAGCCGCGCGACGTGCAGGTGAAAGTGGCGCGCAATTTCACCATCGGCATCCGCGGCACCGATTTGTGGGGCCGCGGCCGCGAGGACAAGGACATCGTCTGCCTGATCGAGGGCAAGATCGACGTTACCGGCAACGACAGCAAGACCGAGAAGCTCGATCAACCCCTGCAATTTTTCCGTTCCACCCGCACCGCTCCGCCGGAACCGGTGGCGCTGCTGGAAGCGAAGCAACTGGAGGTGTGGGCAGCCGAGACCGAGCTTTCGCCTGGCAAAGGCGCCATCGGCAGCGGTCACTGGAAAGTCGTCATCGCCGGCCTCGCTTCCCGCGATGCGGCGCAGGCGGCAAGCCGGCAATTGCGCGGCGCCGGCTATCCGGTGGAAAAAAGCGGCGAGCTTGCGCTCAGCATCGGACGAATCAACGGCGAAGCGGAAGCCAAGGATCTGGCCGACCGTCTGATGGCGGAATTCGGCTTCGCCGACGTCAAGGTTTCGAAGTAATTACCCGCGCGTTTCAAGCCGCCTGAAAGCGCTCCACCGGGCGCGGCGGGCGGTGCATCCAGCGCGCAAAAGTGTGCGCCTTGCCGGTGTGCTGGTGCTCCATCAGGTCGAGCGCCTCGGGCCGCAGCGTCTTCGCCCCGCATAGCGCTGTAGCCGACAGGGCGAAGCGCATCCATTGGTTCGGCACCGGCACTACCCGCGCCTCGTCGTGATGGCCGAAGGCGCGCAGCTTTTGCATATAGTCCGCGATCGACATTTCCACTTCGCCGACACCGTCCACATCGCAGCCGTAGGCGCGCAGCGTGCCGATCAGGCACAGGCACAGTGCGGCCAGGTCATCGACGTGGATGGGCGCCACCGGGCGCGTATCAGCGGGCAGGAAAAATACCGGCAGGCGCGCCTGCAGCAGCAATAACTGGCTGGACGGGCTGTCGGTGCCGAACACCAGCGAGGGCCGGACGAGGATGGCAGCCGAGTTGACCGCGCGGATCGCCTCGTCGCCCAGTTGCTTGCTGCGAAAGTACGGCGTGTCCGGCGCGTGGGCGAGGCCCAGCACCGAGATGTGCACGAATGGCACCTTGGCGCTCGCACAGGCGGCGGCGATGGCGGCCGGCGCGTCGCAGTGCACGGCCTGCAGCGTGTCGGCCTCGGCGTGCAGCAGTCCCACGCAGTTGATGACGCCGTCGATGCCGATCAGGCGCGGCAGCCAAACCGTCTTGTCGGTGTCGCGAACGAGGTCGCAATCGATTTCGGATGTGCTGGCATTGCGCACGCCGCGAACCACCTGGAAGCCCTGCGCCTGGCAGGCTTGTTCGATATGGCGGCCGATGAATCCGCGCGCGCCGATGATGAGGATTTTCATGATGCTTCTCCGACACTTCGTTGGGAAAAAGGTTGCGGCCCCTCCCATGCAAGCAGGGTACGCTTTTGCGCGGCGCGCGCTTCGATGGCGCCGATCACCGCGCCGGCAAGTGCCCCGTGCAAGGCAAAGAAACCGGCGATCGGCCACGCCTCCCGTATTGCGTGCCAATAGTCGGGCCCGATGTGGGCGAGGCCCTCGATCGCCAAAAAGCCATACACGCAGAGAGTGCTTGCGACCGAGCCGCACAATGCGCCTATGGCCGCACCCTTCCATCCGCTCGGCAATACTGCGAATTGAAGCCAGCGCGCGAATATGGCGCCGCCCGCCAGTGCGGGTAGAAGGCCGGCGACAAAGGCGACGATGATTGCGGGCGGCATCCAGAAGTATGGCAATCCGCCCAGCAAGGGACCGAAAATCGCGGTCGTTCCGACCGTACGCCAGGGATACATCTTGGTTGGCACAGGAAGCCTTTTTCGTGGGCTATTTCCAGCGTCCAGTTTCACCGGGAAATCTGGCGTGATTGAGGCACTTTCGTGGCGAATGCTC
>CAZCKI010000352.1:0-4009 GCA_964498815.1 uncultured Burkholderiales bacterium | reverse complement strand
GCATCGGCAAGGTGGCGACGCTGCTTGACTGCGATATCCGCACCGGCCGCACCCACCAGATCCGGGTGCACCTTGCGCACCTCGGGTTTCCCATTGCCGGTGACGACAAATACGGCGACTTTGCCTGGAACAAGGTGATCCAGGCAAAGTCGCGCGGCGGCTTGAAGCGCATGTTTTTGCACGCGAGGCAGATCGCCTTCGATCACCCCTTGACCGGCGACGCGCTGGTCATCGAATCGCCGTTACCCGCGGACCTGGCGCGGTTTCTTGCCTTCCTGCGATCGTGAGCGACGCCATGCGTTACGACCTGATCGTGTTCGACTGGGACGGCACACTCGCGGATTCCACGGGATTGATCGCGGAGTGTATTCAACAAGCGGCGACGGAATTGGCGTTTCGCGTGCCCACCGTGCAAGAGGCCAAACAGGTGATCGGCCTGGGTTTGTTGCCCTCCCTGAACCAGTTGTTCCCAGGATTGGCCGACAAGGACTATCAGGCGTTTGCCGTGGCGTTTCGCGCGCGCTACGTTCCCCGCGATCACGAGGCGGTCTTGTATCCGGGCATCGTGGAATTGTTGCAGAGCCTTGCGCAGCCGGAGCGTTGCCTGGCGGTGGCAACCGGCAAGCCGCGCCGCGGCTTGGAACGTGCGTTCGACCGGACCGGGCTTCGCGCACACTTTCATTTTTCGCGTTGCGGCGACGAGGCCTTCGGCAAGCCGCATCCGGACATGCTGCTGAAGCTGATGGACGCGAGCGGCGCGACGGCGCAGCGCACCTTGATGATCGGCGATACCACGTTTGATTTGCAGATGGCGCAAAGCGCCGGCGTGGATGCCGTGGCGGTAACCTATGGCGCGCATCGGCGCCGCGAATTGACCCAATTCGGACCGATGGTGCTGGCCGATCGGGTCGGGCAGTTGTCGCAATGGTTGAGCCGGAACGCCTGATTTGCGCAGTTGCCGCGCTGGAGGACGGCGGCAGCGCCGTGCGTTTCGAGTGCGAACGCGACGGGCACACCCATACCGCATTCGTGGTCTGCTGGCGGGGCGGCATCCATGCTTTCCTGAATTTCTGTCCGCATCGAGGCACCGAACTGGACTGGCTGCCGGGCGAGGTATTTGAGGAAAGTCGCTTATACTTGATGTGCGCCACGCATGGTGCGCTGTTCGAGCCGGACAGCGGCCTGTGCGTAGGCGGCCCTTGCCACGGTGCATCGCTGCGATCCGTACCGGTGGTCGTGGAGGAGGGGCAGGTGTTTTTGGGGGCAGGGTATCGCTTGTTGCGAACCGCGCCGCCACCCGGATCGTTGCCGCCATCCCATGCGTAATTGACAGAAATATTGCCGATGACCGATATCGAGAACACCGCAGGCAAGCCGTCCGGCTGGGAGCGCAGTCTGCTGGAAAAATTGGTACTGGAATCGCTTGCCGAGCAGCGTAGCGCGCGGCGCTGGCGTGTTGCCGTCAGCCTCGCCTGGCTGGCTTTTTGGCTGCTGGTGTTCATCGTGATCGCATCGTGGAGCAGCGGCAAACACGACGGCGGCACGCTGGAAAAGCACACGGCGCTGGTCGACCTGAAGGGTGTCATCTCGGCCGATTCGAAAGCTTCCGCAGACAAGATCATCGCGTCGCTGCAGGCGGCCTTCAAGGACAAGAATACCCAGGGTGTGGTGCTGCGCATCAACAGCCCCGGTGGCAGCCCGGTGCAGGCGGGCTATATCAACGATGAAATCCGGCGTTTGCGCGGACTGCACAAGGAGATTCCGCTCTATGTGGTCGTGCAGGACATTTGCGCGTCCGGCGGCTACTATGTCGCGGCGGCCGCGGATAAAATCTTCGTCGACAAGGCGTCGATTGTCGGATCGATCGGCGTCTTGATGGACGGCTTCGGCTTTACCGGCGCGATGGACAAGCTGGGTGTCGAGCGCCGCCTGATCACCGCCGGCGAGAACAAGGGCTTCCTCGATCCGTTTTCGCCGTTGAATCCGGATCAGCGCAAACTCGCCAAGGAAATGGTCGACGAGATTCACCGGCAGTTCATCGGCGTGGTGCGTGCCGGTCGCGGCAAGCGGCTGAAGGAATCCGCCGATCTGTTTTCCGGGCTGGTCTGGTCGGGGGAGAAGAGTGTGACCATGGGACTCGCCGATGGCCTGGGCGGGCTCGACTACGTCGCCCGCGAAGTCGTCAAGGCCGAGCTGATCGTCGATTTCACCGAATCGGAAAGTTTTTCGGAGCAGTTGTCGCGCAGGCTGGGCGCGTCGGCAACCGAAGCGCTGTGGAATAGCCTTGCCGAGCCGGGTACCGCCGGCCGTGCGCGTTTTCGCTAAACAGGACGACCGCGCCAGATGAAATTCAACCGCGCCCTTGTTCGAGCCCGCTCCGGGCGGTCACGCATATGAAATCGGAACCTGGCGTAGTGTCGAAGCAAATCGTGCCGGATGCCGGGTCGGCCGCGACCGTTCAATCGGCCAACGACGAGCAGGGCCCGCAACCGGAACGCAAGGTTTCCGGCCTGACGCTGCGTATTACTCTCGGCTTTGTCGTCGTGACGCTGGCATTTTCCCTGGTGCTGGGCTTGCTGGCCGCGCAGCTGGTTTCGTCCCTGGGCCTTGCGCCGGAGGAAGCCAGGCTGGTGCGCACCTATGTGATGTGGTGGGGCCTGGGCGCCGTCGGCGTGGCCGGCCTGCTCGGCATTCTGATTGCGAGGCAGATCGGCGAGCCGATCAAGCGATTGACGCAGGAACTGGCCGAAGGCGAGCATCGCCAGTATCCGTGGGTGGCCAGCATCTACCGAGAATATTCGGAGCTCGAGCAGTTGTCGCGAACGATGTACAACCTGGCCGTGTCGGTGCGGCAGCGCGAACAGCAGTTGTCGGCCAGCGAGCAAAAATTCCGCGAAGCATTCGACCTGGTCGGCGTCGGCCTGGTGCAGGTCGACACCGACGGACGCTTTCAAATCGTCAACCGGCGCTTTTGCGAAATGCTCGGCTACACCCGCCAGGAATTGGTCGGCAAGCGATTCATCGACGTCACCCACCCCGACGACCGCCCATCCGAGGAGATCATGCTGCGCGGCGTCACCGGCGGCCAGGAATTGCCGATCAAACGCGAAAAGCGTTACTTGCGCAAGGACGGCAGCGTGGTCTGGGCGCAACGTTCCGGCGTGCTGGTGCGCGATGCTTCCGGCCGTGTCGTCTATGGCCTCGGTTCCATCGAGGATGTATCCGAATACCACGCTTCGCAGGAGACCTTGCAGGCGCTCAACGCCTCGTTGAAAGCGATTGTCGAGTCCTCGCCGCTCGCCATCTATTCGGTCACGCCTTCCGGCGTGGTCACGCTGTGGAATCCGGCCGCGGAAAAAATGTTCGGCCTGCGCGAAGCCGATGTGCTCGGCAAGCCGTCGCCGTTGCTGACCTCGAACAATGTCGAGCTCGGCAGCGCCGTGCGCGACCGGGTGCTGGCGGGTGACACGGTACACAACCACGAAGTCACGCGGGTGCGACCGGGCGGGTTGCCGATGGAAATCAGCTATGCGGCGGCGCCGCTGCGCGGGCCCGATCTGGAAGTCGTCGGAATTCTCGCCACTTGCACCGACATCACCGCCATCAAACGCACCGCCAGCGCGCTGGGCGACCAGCTGCGCTTCACGCAGGAGCTTCTGGAGGTGATTCCCAATCCGATTTTCTATGCCGACCGCGAAGGGCGCTATCTCGGCTTCAACCTAGCGTGGGAGCGGTTTTTCGGCCGCAAGCGCGAAGAGTTCTTCGGTCGTCGCGTCGGCGATTTGCTGCCGGCGTCGTTGGCCGCGGCCAGTGCGCAGCGCGACCAGCAGGTGATCGAGACCGGCGAGATGGTGATCGCCGAAGTGCAGATGCAGAATTCCGACAGCGAGCCGCGCCAGATCCTGGAACACGTCAGCCGTTTCACCAATCGCGAAGGCAAGGCTTCCGGCACCATCCGGCTGTTGACCGATATCACCGACTTCAAGCAGGTCGAGCAGGCCCTGCAAGC
>CAZCKI010000351.1:0-4014 GCA_964498815.1 uncultured Burkholderiales bacterium | reverse complement strand
TGACGGCGGTCATCATGATTTTCGTGATCCCGCAGTTCGAGGAAATGTTCAAGAATTTCGGCGCCGGCCTGCCGGCACCGACCATGGTTGTGATGAATATTTCGAAGATTTTCGTTACCTACTGGTACATCATTTTCGGCGGTATCGGCGGCAGCGTCTGGCTGTTCTTGAATACCTGGAAGCGCAGCGTGAAAATGCAGTACTTCATGGACAAGATGATGCTGAAGGCACCGGTATTCGGCGATCTGGTCATGAAGGCTACCGTGGCACGCTGGACGCGCACGCTGTCTACGATGTTTGCAGCCGGTGTACCGCTGGTGGAAGCGCTGGATTCGGTGGCGGGCGCCTGCGGCAATGCCATCTATTACAACGCCACCAAGAAGATCCAGCAGGAAGTCTCGACCGGTTCCAGCCTGACGGTGGCGATGCAGAATTCCGGCATTTTCCCGAACATGGTGCTGCAGATGTGCGCCATCGGCGAAGAGTCCGGCGCCTTGGACGGCATGCTGGGCAAGGTGGCGGACTTTTTTGAACAGGAAGTGGACGACGCCGTCGACGCGTTGTCGAGCCTGATGGAGCCGATGATCATGGCGGTCTTGGGTGTGGTGATCGGTGGTTTGGTGGTCGCCATGTACCTGCCGATCTTCAAGATGGGCCAGGCAGTCTAAAGAACGGACGAAAGTACAAACCTACTTTCGTCCGGGCCGACATCGTCCGAATCGGTGGCGCTGCCACTCGACTCGGGCCATTGACGGCAAGACCCAATTTACTTTCGCGGTCAAAAACAATAACAACGATGGACATCCTCAATACTTTTCGCGCCGTGCCCTGGTTCTACATCGGTACCTTTTTTGTATTCGGGTTGGCGGTCGGCAGCTTTCTGAATGTCGTCATTCACCGGCTGCCGAAGATGCTCGAGGCGCGCTGGAAGGATGACTGCATGGAGTTCCTGCACCCGGAGGAATTCGCCAAGTCGAAAGAGACGCCGCGGCCCAAGTACAACTTGGTGGTGCCACGCTCGGCGTGCCCATCCTGCGGGCACAAGATCAGCGCGCTGGAAAATATTCCCGTCGTCAGCTACCTCGCCTTGCGCGGCAAGTGCCGCGCCTGCAAGACGCCGATCAGCCTGCGCTACCCGATCATCGAGACGGTTACCGGCGTATTGACCGCGCTGGTCGCTTGGCATTTCGGTGTTTCATGGGCGGCACTGTTCGCGGCTGGCTTCCTTTGGGCGTTGATCGCGCTGACCGTGATCGATGCCGATCACAAATATCTTCCCGACGACATCACGCTACCGCTGCTGTGGGCGGGACTGCTGGCCAATGTGGGTTCGATGTACACCGATTTGACCTCGGCGGTGATCGGCGCCGTGGTCGGCTACATGCTCCTGTGGCTGGTGAATGGAGCCTTCAAGCTGCTTCGTGGCCAGGACGGCATGGGCTTCGGCGATTTCAAACTGCTGGCCGCGATGGGTGCCTGGCTCGGCTGGCAAATGCTGCCGCTGGTCATTTTGCTCTCGGCGGCGGTCGGCACGGTGGTCGGGCTGTACGGGATATTTTTCAAAGGCCGCGACAGCAATTACAAATTGCCGTTCGGCCCGTATATCGCCGCGGCCGGCTTCATCGGCATGATCTGGGGCACCACCATCATGGTCTGGTATCTGCAAACGGGGCGCGTCCCGGCCTGACATGGGGGCCGTTCGCGCCGTACCCTGGGTGGTGGGATTGACCGGCGGCATCGGCGCCGGCAAGACGGTGGTTGCTGAATCCTTCCGGAAGCTGGGCGCTTCGATTGTCGATACCGACGCGATCGCACATCAATTGAGCGTACTGGGCGGTGCGGCCATCGAGCCGATTCGCGAGGCTTTCGGCGACGCGGTGATCGGCTCTGACGGTGCGCTCGATCGCAAGGCCATGCGGCAACGCGCTTTCGCCGACCCGGCGGCGCGCAAGCGGCTGGAAGCGATCTTGCATCCGATGATCCGCGAGCACGCCACCCGGCAGCTCTCGGAGGCGCGCGCGGCACCTTACGCGATGCTGGTGGTGCCGCTGTTGTTCGAATCGATGAGCTACCGCGACCGCGTGCAGCGAACCTTGTTGATCGATTGCCCGGTCGAGATGCAGATCGATCGCGTAGGTGCGCGAGCCGGCATCGCGCGACAGGAAGCCGAGCGCATTATCGAGGCGCAAGCACCGCGCGCCGTGCGTCTGCAACTGGCCGACCTGGTATTGGTAAACGGTGGCGCGATCGGTGCGCTCGACGCGCACATTGTTGCACTGCACCATGAATTTGTAACAGCGGCTGCCGCTCACAACCGGGGTCTCCCTGATTTGTAATGCGCACGCCAATCAGTCACAATTCCGGCCAACTCCGGGGCCGGCATCGTGATCATCTACGAATATCCGCTGAATGAACGCATCCGCACCCTGCTGCGGCTGGAGGATTTGTTCGACCGGATGGCATTCTTCATCTCGAAGGACTCGCCGCTCGATCACCAGGCCGGCCTCATCAGCCTGTTCGAAATCCTCGAAGTTGCCAGTCGCGGCGACCTGAAGTCGGACTTATTGCAGGAATTGGATCGCCAGCGGCTGTTCCTCGAAGCATTGCGCGGCAATCCCGCCATTTCCGAAGAGCGTCTCGACGACGTGGTTCACGAGATCGAGACCGCGTTTGCCGACCTGCTGGCATCCTCCGGCAAAACCGGCCAGCACCTGCGCGAAAACGAATGGCTGATGACGATCAAGCAGCGCGCCGCGATCCCCGGCGGCATTTGCGAATTCGACCTGCCTTCGTATCACCACTGGCTGCATCGCGACGATGCCGCACGCCGCGCCGATCTGACCGACTGGTTGCGGCCGCTTAGTTCGATCGGCGCTTCGCTGCGTATCGTCCTGCGCGTATTGCGCGAAAGCGGCAAGTCGATGCCGCTGATCGCCTACGGCGGCGTATTCCAGCAAATGCCGATGGAGCGCGCGGCACAGATGCTGCGACTCACCGTGAAACGCGATTTACCCTGCGTGCCGGAGATCAGCGCCAACAAATACGCGCTCAACATTCGCTTCATCCTGCCGGGCAGCGTACAGCGGACGAAATTGTATGAAGCCGATGTGGAATTCCAACTGACCTATTGCAACCTGTAATCCACTGTAGCCGTGAAAAAAGTCCCCTGTCCCACTTGCCAGACCCTGAGCGACTTCGCGCCTGCCAATCCGTGGCGGCCGTTTTGCAGCGAACGCTGCAAATTGATCGATTTGGGCGCCTGGGCCAGCGATCAATACACCATCAGTACGCCGATCCGCGCGCCCGATCCGGAAGAATAAGGCCCCGTCGCCTCTGGACAAGCGGACGCCGGCCGGCAAAAGCACGGCGAAAATGGCTCGATTCCGGGGCGATTTCTTGCCACGACTACCCTGCCTGCGATAAAATTTCAGATTGCTTCTGCCTGATCGCCCGAATTTGCCCGCCGAACCAGTTTTCGGGCGAAAACCGGGGTTGGTGCAGGCTTTTGGGAAATGTACGCATACCGGGTTAAGCCGGTCCAACAGGGTGGGTAGGCAAGCATGCATAAAACCGCGAATTTCATCGCCGCCGGCCGCGTAATGCGGGTTTGGGGCAAATCGATCGCTGCCTTGGTATTGTTGGGGATTTCCGGCCTCCCGGCCTGGGCTTCCTACGACGTCAATATTCCGGCGCCGGTCACCCCGATATCGACACAGATCTACGGCCTGCACATGTACATCCTGTACATCTGCGCCGTGATCTTCGTGATCGTGTTCGGTGCGATGTTCTACTCGATTTTCAAGTTCCGCAAATCGCAGGGCGCCAAGCCCGACGTGAACTTTCACGAAAGCACCCTGATCGAAATCATCTGGACGACGATCCCTTTCATCATCCTGCTGGCCATCGCCATTCCGGCGACCAAGACCATCCTGGAAATGAAGGACACCAGCAATCCCGACCTGTCGATCAAGGTCACCGCCTTCCAGTGGGGCTGGCGCTACGACTACAGCGCCG
>CAZCKI010000350.1:0-4071 GCA_964498815.1 uncultured Burkholderiales bacterium | reverse complement strand
CGGCATGTCGGAAGCGCCGAAGTCCACGGTCTTGGCGGTGATCTGCTTGATACCGCCGCCCGAGCCGATCGACTGATAATTCATACCCACGCCGGTTTTGGCCTTGTAGGCTTCGGCCCATTTGGCGTAGACGGGGTAGGGGAAAGTGGCGCCGGCGCCGGTGATGTCGACGGCGAATACCGAGCCCGATGCGAGGGCCGCAAACAGGCCAACGCTCGAAACAAAACGTTTCACGTTCATGCGCTTCTCCTTGTAAATATCCTTGGTTCCCATGGGCGATGAGAATAAGGCTGTCATATGACAGCTTCGTGACAAAAGCGCGACGGCCCGCCCCATGCATTACAATCGCCCACGCCTGTTTCGCCGTTCCTCGCCACCTTTCCCGCGGGGGTATGGCAAGATCAACGTTGTCTCGTTGCCGGACTTTCCTGAACATGATCGGTGCCCATGATTTCCCTGCAGAAAACGGCCGGCTGACGCGATGAGCAAATCCCTGTTCCGCCAGGAAGCTATCGACCACCAGCGCGAGAAGTTTTTCGGCGAAACCACCAACGTCCAGCCCCTATCCTTTTGGGTGCTGACGGCCCTCGCGGTGGGCGCCGCCTCATTGATGATCGCCGTCGCGATATGGGGGCAGTACACGCGCCGCGAGCGCGTCGACGGATTCCTGGCCTCCGATATCGGCGCGGCCAAGGTGATGGCGCCGGATGCGGGACGCATCGTCGAATTGATGGTTCACGAAGGCCAGGAAGTCGCGGCGGGTGCCGCGATCGCGCGCATCTCCTTCGAGCGTTCCACGGCGACCAATGCTTCCACCAATGCCGCCGTCGCCGGGGAATTGAGCCAGCGCCGCAGCATCCTCGAAAAAGAGCAGGGCCAGTTGAAAGAACTCGGCGAGCAGCAACTCCTGCAAATCAAGAAGCGCATCGTCGACCTGCAAGCCGAAATGGCCCAGCTCGATCGAGAAATCAAGCTGCAGGACCAGCGCGTCGCCTCGGCCAAGGAGCAGGCCCAGCGTTACGTGCAGCTGGCCAAGGACAAATTCGTTTCCGACATCGTCGTGCGGCAAAAGCAGGATGAGGCTACCGACCAGGAAATCCGCTTGCAGGCGCAAAAGCGCACGCGCCTCAGCTTGGAGCGCGATCTGGCGACGGCGAAAATGGAAGAACCGTCGGCGAGCCTGCGCGCCCGCTCCCAGGTGGACCAGGTTTCGCGCCAGATCAGCGAGGTGCAGCAAAACCTGGTGCAGGAAGAGGCCAAGCGCGAAACCGTCATCCGCGCCCCCGTCGACGGTATCGCCACCAATATTGCCGTGAGCCAGGGCCAGTCGGTCGCCTCGGACACGCTGCTGGTGACGGTGTCGCCGAAGGGTGCGGTGCTGCACGCCGAAATGCTGGTGCCGACCCGCGCCATCGGCTTCGTCGGCAAGGGCCGCGAGGTGGTGCTGCGCTACGAGGCATTTCCGTACGAGCGCTTCGGCCAGTACCACGGCATCATTTCCGACGTGAGCCAGACGGTATGGTCGACCACTGAGAGAATCGGCCCGCTGACCGCCAAGGAGCCCGTCTACCGGGTGATCGTGACGCTGGACAAGCAATCGGTTGCCTCGCAGGGCCAGGAGGTGCCGCTGCGTTCCGGCATGCTGGTCAACGCCGACATCCTGCTGGAAAAGCGCAGCCTCCTCGAGTGGATTTTCGAGCCGGTGCTGCAACTGAAGGGGAGGCTCTGATGTCGGGCCTGCGCCTTTTCCACATGGGCCGCCGCATCCCCATCATCCTGCAAAGCGAGGCGCCGGAATGCGGTATCGCCTGCCTCGCCATGGTGGCGTCGTACCACGGCCACCTCACCGACCTGATCGCCATGCGCGTGCGCCTGTCGCCCTCGCTGAAGGGGGTGACGCTGAAGCACATCTCGCAGGTAGCGGAGAGCATGGGCCTGGCCGCGCGCGGGGTGCAGGCGCCGCTGGAAGCGCTGGGAAAACTGCAGCTGCCCGCCGTGTTGCATTGGGACATGAATCATTTCGTGGTGCTAACCAAGGTTGCCGGCAAATCGATCGTGGTCCACGATCCGGCGCGCGGCATGAGAAAACTCAGCATTGCCGAGGCCTCCAAGCATTACACCGGGGTGGCGATGGAATTCACGCCGACCTCGAGTTTTAGAAAGCAGGACGAACGCGAAAAGATCAGTGCCTGGCAGTTGCTGAGTGCGGGTTCCGGATTGGGCGGCAGCATCTTCCAGCTGGTGCTACTGTCGCTTGCCATCGAAGTGTTTGCTATCGCCATGCCGTTCTTCCTGCAGCTCACCGTCGACCGGGTGCTGGTCGGCCGCGATCGCGATTTCCTCACCGTACTGGGCATCGCCTTCGGTGCGCTGGTGATCATCCAGGTGGTGGTGACCGCCGTGCGCGCCTGGGTGGGGGTATACCTTTCCACGCGCTTCAATCTGCGGCTGCTGACGGTATTGTTCAACCACCTGCTGCGGCTGCCGCTGGCCTGGTTCGAGAAGCGCAATATCGGCGACATTGTCTCCAAGTTTCGCTCGGTGGATGCCATCCAGAAGACACTTTCCACGACCTTCGTCGAGACCTTCATCGACGGCGTGATGGTGGTGATCACGCTGATCGTGATGGCCTTCTATAGCGGCATGCTGACCGGCATCGTCATCGGCGCGGCCCTGTTGTATGCGGCGCTGCGCTGGTACTTCTATTACCCGCAGCGCTATGCCACCGACGAGCAACTGGCACACGAGGCCAAGGCCAGCACCCATTTCATCGAGACGCTGCGCGGCATGATGGCGCTCAAGCTCAATATGCGCGAAAACGAGCGGCGCATCGCCTACCAGAACCTGGTGGTCGAGCACATCAACGCGCTCGCCAAGGTGCAAAGTGTGGGCATCTACCAGCGCGCCGCCTTCGGCATTATCTTCGGCCTGGAAAACGTCGTCGTCATCTGGCTGGCGGCGCTATTGGTGATGGACGGACCGTTCTCGGTCGGTATGCTTTACGCCTTTCTCGGCTTCAAGCTGGTGTTCCTGACGCGGGTAAATAATCTCGTCGACAAGTGGAATGAATTTCGCATGCTCGACCTGCACGCCGAGCGCATTGCCGATATTGCGTTGGCCGAGCCGGAACCGGTTTCTACCAACCCCACCATCGTGTTGGGTGCGCAGACCGATCCGCTTACCATCGAAGGCAAGAACCTGGGATTTGCCTATGGTCCGGAGGGCCCGGTGTTTCGCAATATCGATCTCACCATCCGGCCCGGCGAAACCGTGGCATTGGTGGGGCCGTCTGGTTGCGGAAAAACAACACTTTTGAAGATTTTGGTGGGGCTGTTGCCACCTACTGAGGGGCAGGTGCTGGTGAACGGGCGCGACCTGAAGGATTGGGATATGGGCGTCTATCGCGCGCGCATGGGTGCGGTGATGCAGGACGACCAGTTGTTCGTGGGAACGATTGAAGACAACATCGCCTTCTTCGCCGCCGACCACGACCCTGATCGGGTGCGCGCCTGCGCCAAGCTCGCCATGATCGACGAAGATATCAACAAGATGCCGATGGGCTACAACACCATCGTCGGCAGTCTCGGCATGGCGCTCTCAGGCGGGCAGAAGACCCGTGTCTTGCTGGCCCGCGCGCTGTTCAGACAACCGCAAATACTCTTCCTGGACGAAGCTTTCGATCAACTCGACGTAGAACGCGAGCGCGGCATTACCGCCCAGTTAAAGGCGGCAGGCATCACGCTCGTGATCATCAGTCATCGGCCGGAGACGGCAAGTGGGGCTACAAAATCAATCATGATGACATCGGCCCCCTAACTGGTCGTTCCGGGCTGACATACCAATTAGATGATGATGTCGCCGGAACCGCCGCCGACAAAGGCAAGCTGCAATTCGCTCAGCTCGATCACTGCCGACACATCGGCTTGCAGGTCCAGATTGAATTCAACGGCGGTGTTGATGGCGTTATTGGCTTCCATGGTCGTTTCCTCGAAAAGTTGAAAATGAGTAGATAGTTAAATTAGATGATGATGTCGCCGGAACCGCCGCCGACAAAGGCAAGCTGCAATTCGC
>CAZCKI010000349.1:0-4086 GCA_964498815.1 uncultured Burkholderiales bacterium | reverse complement strand
CGCTCACGTCGACGATGGAGCCGACGAAGCGCTGGGCGCGGCCGTCGGGTCCGCGCTGGGCTATGCCGCGGGTGCGCACCCAGAAATATTCGCCGTCGCGGCGGCGTATGCGCGATTCGAAATCGAACAGCGGCGATTCCCCCTTGAAGTGCCTGAACATCTCCTCGCGGAAGCCGGCGACGTTTTCCGGGTGCATATACTGTTCCCAGTCGAAGCGCGAGGGGAAATTGGCGGTGGTGAAGCCCAGCATGTCGCGAAACCGGTCGGAGAAATACTGCTTGCCGTTCGGGTTCAACTCCAGGTCCCAGATGCCCTGCTGCGAGGACAGGATCACCATGTCGAGCTGCTCGCGCTGGCGCGCCACTTCGCGTTCCAGCCGCTTGATCGGCGTAACGTCGGTGATAGTGCCGATCAGTCCGTCGATAGCACCATCGGTGCGACGCACCACCTGCTTGGAGACGATGGTTTCGAAGTGCTGGCCGGAGGCATTGGTGATGAAGACTTCGTTGGCGGCGTGACCGGAGGGGGCTGTGAACAATTCGCGGTCGTGCGCTTCATTTTGCGCGGCCATTTCCGGGCTCAGGAATTCGACGTAGGTCTTGCCGAGCACGTCGACGCGGTCGCGCCCGGCCAGCAATTCCCAGGCGCGATTGACGGAGACAAAGCGGCCGCCGGCATCGATGCGGAAAATCGGGTTGGGATTGAATTCGATCAAGTCCTCGGTGAACTTGACCTGGTCGCGCAACTGCACCGTCATCGACGCCGCCAGCGTTTCCGCCTGCGCACGCAGGCGCGTCAACAGCCATACCAGTCCCGCCAGCAGCACGGTGCCGATGCCGCCCACCAGCAGGATGGTGCCGGGCGTTCGGCTGGTCAGGTCCTCGTCGAGCGTCGCCGTGGAGCGAAGCCGCAACTTCCACGGCCGCTGGCCCGGATCGACCTGCAGTTCAAACTCGTAGGCGCCGCTATCGCGCGCCGCCGCGCCGTTGGCGGCCAGCACCTCGGGGCCGTCGAAGATGGCCAGCGAGAACTTGCGGCCGCCCTGCCGCACCACCGTACCGACCAGATCGCTCATGCGCACATAGCCGATCACGTGGCCGACCGGACGTCCGCCGCCACTGGAGGCACTGACGAATTGCCCCGGAATCACCGGCAGTACCATCGCCACGTAGCGCGCGTTACCGTCCTTGTCGGCGTTGGCACCGAACGGCGCGGAAAACAGGACCTGTCCCTTGGTGCCGGCGCGCGCCATCGTTTCGACCACGGCCTGCGGCGGTGTCGGCCAGGCCACTTCGTCCTGCCGCGTCGAAAAAAGCTGATACAAACGAGTCGGCGCGGACGTCGCGCGCTTGCCATGCGCGGCGGCCACGTATTGCATGGCGATCAACGCCGGCGATTCGCCGGTGTTTTCCATGCGCGTATCGAAAAAATCCTCCCAGTGTCGCTCGTCGAGGGTCGGCATCGCCGCCACCAGGGCCGCGGCACTGCGCAGGATGTCTTCGTTGACGCGCAGGACATTGAACAATTCCTGGCGGCCGCCGCTGGCGATTTCGGCGAAACGCTGCTCGGCGGCGACCTTGAATTGGCGTTGGCTTTGGTAAGCCGACAGGACGGTTGCACCGAGCAAGGCTGCCAGGATCAGCCATGGCGCTTCGATGCGGAAACGCTTTTGCTCGACTTTGGTCTCGGTGCTGGGTGGAGTTGCCGGTGGACTCATCAAGGGTTCTTCTGGAGGGGGTCCGGTGAAATCGGGCATTTACAAAAAGATGTTACCATTCAATCAGTTTCGAGAGGTTTCTAGATTTCCATGCAAATTTTAGCGCTCGTTTTCCGTGGTCCCCTGGCCGCCGCCTTGCTGGCGCTGGCGGGATTGGCGTGGCCGCTACTTTCGGCCGCCAATATATATTCGTTCCGCGACGAAAACGGCGTGGTGCATTTTTCCAATCTGCCTCATCTCGACAAACGCTACAAGCTGGTCTACAAGATACCGACCGCCGTGCAGGCTAGGCCCAATGCCTGGTCGCCCAACGGCCCGAAAATGATCGACATCGCGCGCCTGGTGCCGATCATCGACAATGCCGCCAAGACGCACGGTGTCGAAGCGCGCCTGATCCATGCCGTGATCCGCGCCGAGTCGGGCTACAACATCGACGCCGTCTCGAACAAGGGGGCGGTCGGCGTGATGCAGTTGATCCCGGCCACCGCGCAGCGCTACGGCGTCAATAACCTGCGCGATGCGACCGAAAACATCTACTGCGGCACGCGTTACTTGCGCGACCTGCTGACGATGTTCAACGGCAATGTGGAACTGGCGCTGGCCGGCTACAACGCCGGCGAAAACGCGGTGATACGCGCCGGCAACCGCATTCCTCCCTACCCGGAAACGCTCGCCTACGTACCCAAGGTGATGAGCTTCTACCGCTCGCCGGAGCTGGCCCGCTTCTAGTTACACCAGCACCAGGTTGTCGCGGTGAATGAGCTCCGGTTCGGCGATATAGCCCAATAGCGTTTCGATTTCCGTCGTCGGCCGGCCGGCGATTTTCCTGGCTTCGCCCGAGGCGTAGTTGGCGAGTCCGCGCGCCACCTCGCGTCCGGCCTGGTCGCGACAGCTGACGACGGCGCCGCGTTCGAATGCACCCTCCACCGCACGCACGCCGATCGCGAGCAGGCTTTTGCCGCCGCTTTGCAAGGCCGTCACCGCGCCCGCGTCCAGGGTGAGGCTGCCGCCGGTCTTGAGATGGCCGGCAAGCCAGGTCTTGCGCGCCTGCAAAGCCGACATGCGCGCTTCCAGGTGGGTGCCGATCGCCGCCCCCGCCATCAGTTTCAGCAGCACATCGGCCTCGCGGCCGTGGGCGATGGTGGTGGAGGTGCCGGACAGCGCCGCTTTCTTGGCCGCGAGCACCTTGGTCAGCATGCCGCCGCGCCCCAGCGCCGAACCGGCGCCGCCGGCCATGGCTTCGAGCGCCTCGTCGCCGGCGGTGGCCCGGGCAATCAGTGTTGCCGTGCCGTCCTTGCGCGGGTCGGCCGAAAACAGGCCCTGCTGGTCGGTGAGGATGATGAGGCGGTCGGCTTCGACCAGGTTCGCCACCAGCGCCGCGAGCGTATCGTTGTCGCCGAATTTGATTTCGTCGGTGATGACGGTGTCGTTCTCGTTGATGACCGGCACCGCACCCAGTTCCAGCAGGGTGACCAGGGTGGAGCGCGCATTGAGATAGCGGGTGCGATCGGCCAGGTCGTCGTGGGTGAGAAGAATTTGCGCGGTCGGCATGGCGTGTTCGCGAAACGCCGACTCGTACACCTGTACCAACCCCATCTGGCCCACGGCGGCAGCGGCCTGCAACTGATTGACTTCGTGCGGACGGGTTTTCCAGCCGAGGCGCTGCACGCCCTCGGCGATGGCGCCGGACGAGACCAGGATCACTTCATGGCCGTCGCCGCGGAGCGCCGCGATCTGCCGCACCCATTCCGCGATCAGCGCATGATCGACCCCCGCGCCGTGATTGGTGATCAGCGTCGAGCCGATCTTGACGACGATGCGTTGGGGTTTCGTCACCGGCGTCGCCATGGCCAGCCTACTGCTCCGCGTCGACCGCGGCCTCGGTAGCAACTGCGGTGGCAAATTCGGCCGCGCGCTTGGTGTCGAGGTGCTCCATGATGGCGTAAGTGAGTTCCTTGCAGCCGTCGGTCTTCATCGCCGAGATCAGGAAATGCGGCCCCTTCCACTTGAGGCCTTTGATGATGGCCTTGACGCGCTTGGCGGCCTCAATGGGTTCCAGCAGATCGGCCTTGTTCAGAACCAGCCAGCGCGGCTTGTCGAATAGCGTCTGGTCGTATTTTTTCAGCTCACCCGCAATCGCACGGGCTTCCTGGATGGGATCGGTGGCCTCGTCGAAAGGGGCGATATCCACCAGGTGCAACAACAGGCCCGTGCGTTGCAGATGCTTCAGGAACTGCACACCCAGTCCCGCGCCTTCGGCGGCCCCTTCAATGAGGCCCGGCACGTCGGCGATCACAAAGCTCTTGTTGTCGGATACGCGCACCACGCCCAGATTGGGGTGCAAGGTGGTGAAGGGATAGTCGGCCACC
>CAZCKI010000348.1:0-4099 GCA_964498815.1 uncultured Burkholderiales bacterium | reverse complement strand
GATCGAAGTCGACTAAGGCAAAACAGGGCTCAATCCAGGCAACGTGGCATTGCTACATTACGAGACTGCCCCCTGTCGTCTTTTAAGTCAGCGCCTGCGTTTCGTTCAAGGCCACACCAAGTTCACAAGGTTTTCAATTTCCACGGGGTTGCCTTTGCTTTGTAAAGCAGCTTTCCATTCAGCTGGGAATGGCGTTTGTCTGGCTGATTCGATTGCGCCAGGTAGCGATGTCTTGATTGCAAAGACAATGGTTCCAGAAGAAACAGCGAACCCCGTTTGTGATCGGAGCAATTTCAATGTCTTTGTCTCGATTTCCCTCGGGAGCGCAGGCTCCATGTCAAGCCAGGCATTGATCTTGCCTCCCGATCGAACGGCGAGCACCAGGAAACCGGAGCTTTTTGGAAGCTGAGGCTCGCGCCATGCTTCAGTCGTAATGGCCTGTGCTGTCTTAACGAATTTCGCAAATTCCTGAACTGAAATTCCTCGCTGTTCAAGAACGGATTCCGGTTGTAGAAGCACCAATGCGCCAAAAGTGGCTTCCGCAGAAAGGCAAAATGACGGTGCGAGCATTGCAAGAAGCCCAAGGAGGTACCGCATTGCGATGCCCGGGCGTGTTGCGAATCGAGCTAGATTGCTTGGTTGCATTTGGCGCCTAGCGAGTTGGTTGCTTGCTGCCGAAACTACTGCGGCTTCGGCGCCTTCTCCAGCCCGCCGACGGTATCGCCGACCTTCACTTTGTTCGCCGTGAACCAGCCGCCGTTCATTTCCAGCGCGTAGCGGGCCGGCCCTGCCGCCTGGTGGTTGTCCTCGGTCTGCGGCGCCATTTCGTGGATGCTCAAGATCACGCCTTTCTGGTCCGCGAACGCCACCGACAGCGGGATCAGTGTGTTCCTCATCCACATGGCGTGGTAGCCCAGTTCGTTGAACACGAACAGCATGCCTTCGTCTTTGCCCATCTTCGTGCGCAGCATCATGCCGACTTCGCGTGTTTGCACGGTCGCGGCGACTTCGGCCACGATCTTGTGGCCGCCGGCGTGTAGGACCATGGTCGGAAGTTTGGGTTGCGGTTGGTTGACGCCGACCTGGGCATGGGCGATGCCGATAGACAGCGCGATGGCGGCGATGGCGATACGAAAGACTTGCATGACTACACTCCTGTACGAACGGCGCTGGTCGAGAAAAGGCACTTCATAGACCTTCCCCCGCGTAGGCGGGGGCCCAATTTCGACAGTGACGCGACTTGCTGGTAATTGGCCCCCCGCCTACGCGGGGGAAGGTCAGATCAAACTGGCCGCTGCTTCCTATAGCTGAATTCTTGCATATTGAATGGCGAGGCCTATTTCTTGCCGGTGCTGCCAAATCCACCACCGCCGCGCGAACTCGTTTCAAAATCGGCGACGACATTGAATTCGACCTGCACCACCGGCACCACGATCAACTGCGCGATGCGCTCCATCGGCTGTATGACAAATTCACTCTTGCCGCGGTTCCATACAGAGACAAAAATCTGCCCTTGGTAATCGGAATCGATCAGCCCTACGAGGTTGCCCAGCACGATGCCGTGCTTGTGTCCGAGGCCCGAGCGCGGCAGGATCATCGCGGCCAGGCCGGGATCGGCAACGTGGATGGCGATGCCGGAAGGCACCAATTGCGTGTCGCCGGGATGCAGCGTCAGCGAATGCTCGATGCAGGCGCGCAGATCGAGGCCGGCGGAGCCTGCGGTTGCGTAGTGGGGGAGTTGGTCGGTCAGGCGTGCGTCGAGTACACGTACATCCAGCTTATGCATTATGTTTGCTTCGGGCGGGTTTGGAATGAGGTTGCGGCGAGCGCGCGAGCAGCGAGATGGCGTGCGCGACGATTTGCCGGGCGATCACCAGCTTCGGTGCACGCGCGAGCGGCGTGTCGCCGGCCGCGTCGATGATGACGACTTCATTGCTGTCCGCGCCTATGGCCGCCGTGGCAAGATTGGCGACGACCATCGGGATACCTTTGGCCGCGCGCTTCTTGCGTGCGTACTCGACCACGTTCTCGCTTTCGGCGGCGAAGCCCACGCAGAAAGGCGCGTCCGGTCGGGCGGCGACGGTGGCGAGGATATCGACGGTCGGCGTCAAGGTGAGCGTCAGCGCATCGGCCGACTTTTTCAGCTTTTGCGCGTGCGCCTTGGCCGGTGTGTAATCGGCCACCGCAGCAACCGCGAAAAAGAGATCCGCGCCGGCCACACTTTCGTTTACGGCAGCGAGCATCTGCGCAGCCGTCTGTACGGCATTGATTTTCACACCCGATGGCGCCGACAAGGACACCGGGCCGCTCACCAGCGTAACGTCCGCACCGGCGTCACGCAGCGCCTCCGCGATGGCGTAACCCATCTTGCCCGAGCTTGCGTTGGTGATGCCGCGCACAGGGTCGATAGGTTCAAAAGTAGGGCCGGCGGTGACCACGGCGCGCTTGCCTTGCAGTGGGCGCGGGCCGAACAGGGCGGTGACGGCTACGAGCAAGGCTTCCGGTTCCAGCATGCGGCCCAGGCCGGTTTCGCCGCAGGCCTGGTCGCCGGCATCGGGACCAAGCAGGGCGACACCGTCGGCCAGCAAGGTCGCGGCGTTGCGCGCGGTGGCTGGGTTTTCCCACATCTCGCGGTTCATCGCGGGGGCCACCAGCAGTGGGCAGGCATCTTTGCGCCGCGCGAGGCATAGCGTCGAGAGTAAATCATCGGCGAGTCCATGGGCGAGCTTCGCCATGAAATCGGCGCTGGCGGGGGCCACCAGGATGGCGTCGGCTGAGCGCGTCAATTCGATGTGCGCCATATTGTTGGCGATGCGCCCGTCCCACAAATCGGTGAACACGCTATTGCCGGACAGCGCCTGCAAGGTGGCCGGCGTAATGAATTTGGTGGCGGCCTCGGTCATCACCACCTGCACATCGATGCCGGCCTTCACCATCAGGCGCGTCAGTTCCGCCGCCTTGTAGGCGGCTACACCGCCGGTGATGCCCAGCACCACGCGGCGATGGCTCGTGTCGGCGAAAAAGGTATTAGGTGCGTTCATAATCCAAACATTGTACTGAACCTACCCCCAAATCGCCTACGCGAGGTCGATTGGCCCACTCCGGTGCTCAATGTACTATTCATACACCTCCGCTCCTCGCGGGCCACTCAACCTCGCGTAGCCAATTTTGAAATAGGTTCAAATCTAGTCACATGCCGATCACCGAATGGCCCGAGCAGGAACGCCCGCGCGAACGCTTGCTGGCGCAAGGCCCGGCCGCCTTGTCCGACGCCGAGCTGCTGGCGATCTTCCTGCGGGTGGGCGTCACCGGCAAGAGTGCGGTCGACCTGGCGCGCGACCTGATCGCACGCTTTCACAATCTGCACGGCCTCTTTTCGGCGAGCCGGGAAGACTTGTGCGCCGTGCACGGCATCGGTGAAGCCAAATACGTGCAATTGCAGGCCGTGCTGGAAATGGCCAAGCGCGCGCTCAATGAAGAAATCCAGGTCACCGATTCGCTCAACTCCCCGGCAGCGGTACGCAACTACTTGAAACTCACGCTGGCGCGGCGCCCGCACGAAGTGTTCGTGGCGGTATTCCTGACCGCGCAAAACCGCGTCATCGCCGTCGAGGAAATGTTCCAGGGCACCCTGACCCAGACCAGCGTCTATCCAAGGGAAGTCGTTAAACGCGCCCTGGCGCACAACGCGGCCTCCGTGATCTTCGCCCACAACCACCCCTCCGGCGAACCGCAGCCCAGCCAGGCCGACCGGGCGCTGACCCGGGCGCTGGCCGAGGCCCTGGCGCTGGTCGATGTGCGGGTACTGGACCATTTCATCGTTGCCCCCGGCGCCACGGTCTCGTTCGCCGAGCAGGGAATGTTGGCCTAGCGGGCGGATTTCCACCTAAGCATCTTGGTACGACCCTAAGAACAGGCCGTCACGATAGGCATTAAAAATCCCTCCCGACCTCCCTTTTCCAAAGGGAGGAGCCAGACATTAGCCGGGCTGCCGGCCCGGCGGGGCACTTCCCCCTTTGAAAAAGGGGGATGGAGGGGGATTTGCTTTTGCCCCGGCAGGAGGGCGGAAAGGTATTTTGCCTGCTGAGAGCGCAGGTAA
>CAZCKI010000347.1:0-4103 GCA_964498815.1 uncultured Burkholderiales bacterium | reverse complement strand
GTGGCGGCGGCGGGAATGTTCGGATGGCGAGCCATGGTTTCGCGCATATTGTCTTCGCGCGCGAGAAAAGCCAGGAACTGGGCGCAAAGCGCCGGCTGCCGAGTGTGTTTGAAGGCCACCATCGCGCCGCCGCCCGGCATCAGGGTGCAGGATGAGGTGCCGCAAGGCGCATCCACCACGCCCCAGTCGAACAGATCGCCGACTTCGCTATCCATCTTGAACAGCGACCAGGAACCGCCGAAATAGAACACCACCTTGCCGTTCATGAAGTCCTGGAAATTGTCGCGGTGGGTGGCGCCACCGACGGCACCCCACAAATCCATGGGCATGGTGCCGTCGCGATGCCATCCCACAAATTTTTTCATCGCGAGCTTCAGGCCCTCATCCACCACGGGCCTGCCCTGCTCGTCCACCAGTTTCGCGCCGTAACTGATGGCGAGGCTCGCAAAGCGGTGTCCGGAACGATCCATTTCCATGGCCATTTCGGTGTGGGTGGCCTTGGCCACCTTGCGAGCGGCTTCCGCCCACTGGTCCCAGGTGGCGCCCGCCGCCGGCAGGGGTACGCCGGCCTGGCGGAACAGGGTACGGTTGACAAAGGCACCGTTCATGGTCATCGAGCCGGACATGCCGTTGATGGCATCGCTGTTCGGCTGGTCGCCGCGCATGGGGCGCAGCAGGCTGGCGAATTCGCGCTCGAAGTACTTCGCATCTACATAAGGGCGCAGATTCAGGTAGTACTTGGCGAGACCGCCCCAGTCCGCGACCATGGAGATGTCCGGCCCCTGGCCGGAGGCCAGTTGCACCGGCAGGCTCTCCAAAATGGATTGAAACGAGACCAGCCGGAAATTGACCTTGGTACCCGGATGTTCCCGCATGAACTTGTCGGTCAGGAGCTTGATGTCCGCGTCGATCGCCTGGACGGTGATTTCCTGCGCGCTCGCCGCGCCGGCCGTCAGCGCGAGTATCAAGCCCAGGAGCGTCTGGCACAACATTCCGCCTATTTGGCTTGTCACTGCCGGCCACTCTCTTGCGCAGCGTGCAATCTCCCGCAGCGCGGTCGCCGTCACGCTCGACTCACGATCCTGACCGGAGGGCGCAGCCGCGGCGCCGCGTCCGACTGGCGCCGGATGAGCGAAAAATCCATCACGACATGCTCGCAGGGTACCGTCTCACCGCTGCGATCCGCCCCGATCTGCCGCACCAGCAATTCAACCGCCCTGCCCGCCATGTCGGTGATGGGCTGGTGAACGGTGGTCAATTGCGGCCAGATGGTTGTGGCCAAGGCGGCATCGTCGAAACCGGCGACAGTCAGATCTCCCGGCACGTCCAGTCCCAGGCGATGGGCGATGGCCACTGTCGCGGCCGCCATATCGTCGTTACTGGCAAAAATAGCCGACGGACGCTGCTCCTGTCCAAGCAGGATCTCGGCTGCGTCCAGACCCGAACGATAGTTGAACATGCCTTGCGCAATCAACTCATCCGGCACCTCGAGGCCGGCGCCGGACATGGCGGCACGATAGCCTGCCAGCCGGCGCGCGCTGGCGGTTTGATTGGGGTGGCCGACGATGAACCCGATGCGCTGGTGTCCCAGCGACATGATGTGTTGTGTCATTTCAAACGCGGCCTGGAAGTCGTCGATGCTGACCGCGCTGACGCGCTTGTCGGGCAGGCCGCAGGCGATGATCACGGCAGGCGTGGACGATTGCGCCACCAGGTCGAGTAGGCGCGCCGAATCGCAAAACGGCGGCGGCAGGATGATGCCGTCGATGCCGCTGGCGATGAGATTGCTGGCGACCTCGCCCTCGTGTTCGTCGGCTTCGCATTTTTCGACTACCAGCTGCACGTGGCTGAGGCTGGCCTGGTTCAGCACGCCGACCAGCAGTTCATTGAGGTAATTGGCGCTGGGGTTGCTGTACAGCACGCCGATGCGAATCAACTCGGAGCCGGCCAGATGCCGGGCCGCTTGATTGGGCACGTAGTTGAGTGCCGAGACCGCCGCATTGACCTTATCGCGGTTGGCGGCGCGGACGCTGGTTTCTCCGTTGATCACGCGCGAAACCGTCATGGGCGACACGCCGGCGAGCTTGGCGACGTCCGACAGTGTCGCGACACTCTGCTTGCGGCCGGGGCGGATTTTCGGATTCACCTGGTACCTGTGCCTTATTTTTAAGCCGGCTGTCGCCGGCTACTGCCAAACAATGGCGTGCGGATGATGCCGTCGCCGCTAGACCGGCAGCGCACGAAGCACCGCCGGACCTTCAATATTACCGCTACCAGCCACGGGGCAACCGGGAAGCACTTTCGGTTGCCCCACGTCAAGAACTTGCCCGCCCCGGCCTAGAACTTCATGCGGAATCCGACAATGATCGTGCGGCTGGGCTGGTACGACGTAAACGCGGCGTTCGGGAACTGGAAATACGCGCGTTGCTTCTCTTTGGTCACGTTGATGATGTCGAAGGTCAGCTGCGGCGACATATGCCAGAAATCCATGTCGAGTGCCCGGCTCAGGTCGACGCTGGACGAAATATCCACCTGCTTGTACTCGTTGCCGAACAGGGCTGCGTTGGTAATGCCGTTCTGGTTGGGCGTGCTGGACTGGCTGCCTTTCGAGTAGGTGTACGACACGCGCGCCATATAGCCGTGCTGCTCGTAGTAACCGACCACGTTGTAGGTATCGGGTGGTACACCGAGGGCAACGAATCCGGCCACGTTGGCACGCTGGTGGATATGCGTGTAGTTGGCGCTATAGCCGAAACCGCGGATCGGCAGGAACTTGTCCAGAGGCTGCACCCAGTTGAGCTCGACACCTTGTACTTCCAGGGTGCCGGGCGCGTTGGTCTGACGCGTCAGCACCACGGTGGCGGCATTGGGCCCACCACGCGAGTTGATCGCCGTCTGTTGCGTCGGCGACAGCGTGTCGTAAGTGATATTGAACGCGGCCAGATCGGTGAACGGTACGGTGATGTTCTCGTTGGTGGTGAAACCGTTCAGCTTTTTCTGGAACAGGGTCGCCGATACATATCCCTCGCGGCCGGTATACCACTCCAGGCCGATATCGGCATTGGTGGAAAAGAACGGCTTCAAGGTCGGATTGCCGACAGTGCCGACGTCCGCCGAAGGCGAACTGAAGCCGATGCCGGGGCGCATATTCTCCGGGTTGGCGCGCGTCATGGTGCGCGAACCCGAAAGACGCAGGATCCAATCCTGGGCGAGGTTGATCGCCATCGTTCCCGAGGGCAGCATCTTGCTGTAGGTCGTATCCAGCAAATTGTTGCTGGTGATGTTCGGGTAGCGGCCGCCCGTCTGCAGATTCTGCGCCGCGTTCCTGGGATCGGCCAGCGAAACGAACGAGCCGACCTGCTGCTGGGTGCGTACGTAACGGGTACCGAAGTTGTAGCGCGTGTTGAAGCTCCACAGGTTGAAAATACCGCTCAATTCCGAATAGACTCCGGTTCCTTTCTCGCGAACGAACCCGGCATTCGCCCCGGTATTGGACGAGGCGACTTCCAGCGCGCTATCGGCGAATTGACGGTAATTGGTCGCATTGGCGAATTTGCTCCAATCGACGGTAACAAATCCCGCCGGGCCCGGTGTCAGGTACGAGGAGGCCGCGGTGGCGGGAACAACCGACCCCAGGAACACCAGCGGCGTAGTGGCGCCGGCCGTATATCCCGTGCCATAGCCCGGGTAAGCGGAGGCGGCGCTTCCCGGAGCATTTTGGCCGTTACAACCGGCGCCATTGTTGCCGTTGATATAGACGTTCACATTGTTGCCGCAGACCGCCGATTGCCAGGCCTGCGAGTTGTCGAAGGCCTGGATGCGTCGAGACACATCGTCGTAGGCTGCACCAAACTTGAGGTTCATCTGCTTGTCGCCCCAGGTAAAGTTGGCGCGGCCGCCTTTGGTTTCGGTCTTGCGCTTCTCGATCTGCACGTTTACCCGCGAACCTGCGTTCCAGCCGAAATTGTTCGGGTCGTTGACGTTGAGGCTGGAGGTGATGGAGGGCACGTCGCTGCCGTTGTTGTCGAGGTTTACGGTGGTGCCGTTGCCCAGAAGGGAACTCATCAGCACGGTGGGCGCCTCGCGGGTGAACTTGCTTTGCG
>CAZCKI010000346.1:0-4110 GCA_964498815.1 uncultured Burkholderiales bacterium | reverse complement strand
CCCGTCCGTCGTCATCCGCAAGGGGATGACGTTGCCCTTGCCGCGCTGGGCGTGGAGCTTGCCGTCTTTCACCGACAGGGTTCGTACCGTGTTTTCGTCGATGCGGTAGGTTCCGGCCAGGGCTTGCATGTCTGGCAGCGAAAGGGCGACGGCGGCGCCTTCGCGGTAGGGTTCGCCCAGCGCGATCGCCGCCAGCCGCCGCGCGGCGGTGCGGGCATCGAAGTCGTCGTCATTGGCCAGCACGACGATGGTGATGTCCGGCTCGGGCAGGTACACGAGCGCGGAGGCGAAGCCGTTGATCTGGCCGGTGTGGCCGAGCATCAATTTGCCGCGAACGCGCCAGAGATAGGTGCCGAAGCCGTAATCGAAGTTTGCCCTGCTGCCGGGCAGCTTCGGCGTCGGCGCGATCATTTGCCGGTAGCTTTCCACGCCGATCACGCGGCCGTGACTCAGGGCGCGCATCCAGCGCAGGAGATCGTCCGCGGTCGACATCAATCCGCCCGCCGCCGCCGGCGTGGAGGAGCTGATATAGGGCGCGTTGGTCAGCGCATGGGTTGAGTCCGCGGTGTAACCGGCGACGCGCCCGGGAACGATGGGCGAAGCCGCGCCGTACATGGTCTGTTTGATGCCCAGCGGCCGCAGCAGGCGCGATTGCATCGCGGCGTGCCATGGTCCGCCGGTCACTTTTTCGATGACGGCGCCGAGGAGAATATAGCCCGCGTTGGAGTATGACCAGCGGGCCCCGGGGGCGAAATTGGGCGGACGTTTGCGAATTTCCGCGACAAGCTCCGCGGTATCAACCTCACGCCGGGAGAAGCCAGGCTGCACCGTATTGACGATATCGGATACGCCCGCTGTGTGGTTCAAGAGCTGGCGGAGGGTGATGCGTCCGGCATCGGGAAAGTCGGGGAGGTAGGCCGCCAGCGGATCGTCCAGCGAGAGCTTGCCTTCTTCGCACAACTTCAGGGTCATGGCCGCGGTGAACATCTTAGTGATCGAGGCGATGCGAAAGCTGCCGTCCGCGCTCAGCGGCACGCCGAGTTCGATGTTGGCCTGTCCCCGGGCGGCGCGATAGACCGTGTGATCGCCCCTGGCGATCAGCATCGCCGCGCCGGGACCGTTCTGGGTGGTCAGCTTGACCAGTGTTTCCTGCGCTTGTTCGACGATCGTTGCGTTCGAAGCCGGCGCAGCCTCTGTCGTCCCGGCGATCAGGAAGCCCATGGACGACACCGCCGCAAGCCGGGCGACACGGGAAAAAACGTGCATGGCAGTTTCTCCGAAGCTCACGCTGAATAAAAAGACGTGGACGAAATCTATTTGCTCCGGGATGGGGCATTAGTTCCAGGCGGGTGAACAATAACGGCTGTCCGATCCCGATTCGCCCCGACCGGAAAGCGAACCAAAGAGGACCGGGGCCGATTTATTTGGAGATAATCGACCCGGGTCCTTGCCTACCCGTCCGCTGCCGCGGCAGCGGCACCGCTCACGGAAACGCCGGAATCGCCGGCTCTTCTCCGCGCGCGACGGCATCGGGGTGTCGGCCGCTGATGCGCGCCTGGATTTCTTCGACGCGCCCGGCGGGCACGTCGATCATCATCAGCACGTGGCCCTGGTCGAAATCCTTGCCGAAGGCGAGCAGGCGCGAGTTGGGCGTGGAAAAGGCGATCATGCTGGACACCCAGGCGCCGAACAGCGCGCCACCCGCCGCCGCGAGCAGTACGGCCACCAGCGGCAGCGGCGCACTGCCGAGCAACGGCACGGTGACCAGAAACATGCCGACGACGGTCCCGCCCACGCCACCCACCATCAGCCCCAGTTGCGCGCCGTGGGCGATGTCGGATTTTTGCAGGAAGCTCGCCTCCGGCAGATTGCCCAGCGACAGCCCGCGCCGCGCCAGGCAATGGATGTGGCGCACCTCGATGCGCGCGAGCAGGAGTTCGTCGGTAACGCGTTCCGCGGCGGGGACGTCGGGAAGGATGAGATAGATGCGATGACGCATGATCGCCTCCTTGTTTGCGGTCTTGAGGGATGTGGGCCACCGACCGGGCGATGGAGCCCTACTGCCGAGGCTCACGAAACCAGTTTTCTCCTTCTGCGCGCGGATGTCAAATCGCGGGAAAACTATAGGGATAGGAGAGTGAAATATGAGAAGCAGAGGTTGATCCTTTCTGGGAGCAATCGACCCTGACCACGTTGAATGCCTCTATTGACCATGCAATAGCAGACGCGCATTATCAGGCGGGTTCTGATTCCAGAGGAGACGCAGCATGAACCAATTTTCGGGTGGTTGCCTATGCGGTGACGTCCGAATTGTCGCGTCGGGACTTCCCTACCGGGTTGGCATTTGTCACTGTCTCGACTGTCGCAAACATCATGGGGCACTTTTTTACGCTTCGGCGGTGTTTCCTCACGATGCGGTGACGATCAGTGGTGAAACACGCGACTACGCCGGGCGGTTCTTCTGCCCGCGCTGTGGCTCGTCAGTTTTCGCGCGCACCGCAGACGAAATCGAAGTGCACTTGGGATCCCTGGATGCTCCCGACCAACTGACACCGACCTACGAAAGCTGGGTCGTCCGTCGCGAGTCCTGGTTGCCGGAATTTCCGCTCACGAAACGATACGACCGCGATCGTGAGGCCAAGGGTCGCTTCGAAGAGTAGCTAGTGCTACTGCTCAAGACCTGACGCCTTTTGTTAGTGCTAATCGACGTCTAAGAGTTGCCTCATTACATTGCCTGCTCCGCTAAATACAAAATTGTATGGCCGAAACCCTTGATTCTCCGGGTCACTCAATAGGGCCTTGAATCTAGCGTGGCTATCTGAACCGTTTGTGCCATTAACTACAACAAAGTTTTCAATATCCACTGCCGTGTCGCTACCAAGCGCAAATAAGTATTTGAAAAACGTGTCTGTCGGTGGCATCGAATAGCCAATCACAATAATTTGCTCCGCTGTGCCAATTTCCTTCGCGGCGCGACGCCAAACATCGTTTAGACCACCGGTTGCGGACGCGGGCTTGTTCCAAGTCGGCGGCACAATATAAGGGGCGGTGTCCAGCGGGGCGGGGCCTCCGGTGTTGTCGCTCGATTTACATTGATGCGAATACTTGCCGAAATTTCGAAAATAGCTAAGTTGCAGTTCGCTCGGCTGATCCCCAATGTTCACAAGATTTAGTCCGAACCAAGGGTCAATTTGAGTCGGTACGATTGCACTGCATCTACTGCAAGTCGCCCAGTTGATTGAACCGTGCAATTTGAATACCGGAACACTAAATTGATGATTGTCTTCACGCCGTTCGGCCAGCGATTCTCTTAAACCATAGTCAATCCCGAGGCCTCGTTGGCAGAGGGAGTATTCGAGACAGGTGTCGTAGTTAAAGGTAATAAACGAGACATCAACAAGTCCAGAGCCAGCAGTTTTCCTAACGCTCTTGAGTACCAGTTCAGAAAGGGCTTCGTACCCTTTGGGCGCGCCGAATTTTCCATTCCTAAACGGAATTCGAACGGTCTCTTCAATTGTCCGGTGAATGAATACGACAATAGATTTTCGAAGTTTGGCAATTTGATCCGGCGAACGATTGCCAAATATCCCAATGACGTTGCCAATGTCTATAGCACTAAAAAGCTCCTCAATATTTCGACGATCCAAGCCAGATTTAGCGTAGATAGTTCTGAGATCTTTCGTAGCTGCATCAATTACATCTTGTATTTCTGCAGAAGCGTCGCCAAACATTTTCTGTCTATGTAATTCTTTTGCTCGAGAATAAAAGTCCGCCATCAGCGGGGCACCCGCCTCAAATGAGGCGCCCGCCCCTAATATAAAAACTGTTTTCATTTTCCTTCTCGCTGGGAGCTTGTTCGCAAATCAATCAAGACATGATCGCAGAAGAGTTAATCGTATATAAGAGTTTGCCCAAATCATCGACCAAATCCTGCTTGTCCTTCGAGTCGTCCAATAGGGAAAATGGTGTCTGGACTGATCTTTTTTATTTTGGGGCGCGCTATCGTGCAGTTTGCGCCTTTGGATAGAAGGTTGCCGGGCCATCCTGTGATACTACCAATGCAAGTACGTGAGGATTCGACGCGACGAAACTGTCAGCGCTCTTGTGGCG
>CAZCKI010000345.1:0-4115 GCA_964498815.1 uncultured Burkholderiales bacterium | reverse complement strand
GGACAGCGTTGACTATTAGTGGAAATAATCGACCCTGGGCTCTTGATTCACTTGCCGGACTATCGGGGCTGGTCCCGCCGCAGGTTCCACAGCCCTTGCGCCGCGAGGACGCCCGAGAAAAGTGAGGTCACGCCGAGTGCGATGATGGTCCAGACGAAGAAGAAGGCCCCGCTGGACTTGGCGAACTCGCCGCCGACACCGGCACCCGCCATGTGGATGACGGGGATGGACAAGGCGAGCAGCGAGCCCAGGAGGATGATGATGTACCCTGACCGCCGTCCGGCGAGCACCAGCGTTCCGTACAGCAACACCACCATCATGGGTATCGCAACGAGGTTTGCGGCCCCTCCCTTTTCCATGCCGTGGATGATGTCGTCGGCCAGGTGAAGCGACATGAGCAGGATCGAGAGTAGCGACGCGATGGTTACTATCGTGTTGGGCTTCATTGGATATTCTCCTGGTTACGTCGAACATCGGGACCGGGTCTTTCATTATCATATGATTTTGAAAGACTTGGCCCCATCGCGGAATGGAACCAGCAGAGGACGAAACCGCAACGTGAAGCTATCGATCTCGATGACCCCGGCCCAGTTTGACAATGGGTACTGGTACGCAACCGACCTGCAGGAATTTGCGGCGGTCATTGGCATTCCGCGGGCCAAGAAGCTGCGCAAAGACGAGCTGGAAAATGCGATCAAGCTGTTCCTGGAGAGCGGCAAGATCGATTTTCCATTCCAAGATGGACACAGTGCATCACACGGCAAAGACGTGGCGTTGGGCTTGAGTCTCGATCTTCCGGTGGTGGTCTATACGAACGACAAGGAGACGAAGGATTTCCTCGATAGGGAGGCTCAAAGGTTGTCGCCGGGTATCAGGCGGAAGTCCGGTGTTCGTTATCGACTGAACCGTTGGCGCGAAGAGCAGCTCCGCATGGGAGTCAAGCTCACTTATCGAGATCTGGTCCAGGAATATGTTCGGCTCAACCAGTTCAACGAGCCCTTTGCCCGGATTCCCCATGACAGATACGTCTATTTCATGAGCGATTTTCTGGCCGGCGAGAAAGGCGCGACCAGAGAACAGGCGATCCATGCCTGGAAGATATTGAAGACGCTGGATGCCCCCAAGAACTATCGCTCTTGGGTAGAGTTTTGCTCATCAAGGCGGAATAAGGAATAAAGCAGACCTTACCCGTAGCGCTTGGCATTGACTTGACTCAAAACCAGTAATCCGCAACGCATCGCCCATCCCGAGGCAAATCCTCGAACTTCCCAAACCCGTCGAAATGATCGATGGGCAGATGCGTCACCGCCTCCGGCTCCGCCAGCCGCACATTGACCGCCATGCGCCGCCGCCCGTCCTTGCCGGCTTGCAGTGCCCGCCAATACGCCATGCAGCCGCAGCCGGGGCAGAAATGGAAGCCGATCGCCTTGCCGCGCACGTAGGCCTGGGTGGGACCCGAGACGTGGACGCCTTCGCCCTCGTAGTCGTATATCCACAGCACGCCGTAGCGGCGGCAGACGGTGCAATTACACGCCGTGGCCGACTCGGGTGTGGCTTCGAATCGCCATTGCACCGCGCCGCAGTGGCAGGAACCTTGGATCATGGGGTGTCTCCGTTTCCCGAAATATCCGGGCCATTCCGGCAATATAGCAATGCTATATTGCAAAGCAAGAACCCATCGATGCGTGGAAATCCCAGGAGGGATCATGTCCTTGCCCGTGACAAAGATTGCGCCCGCGTGCAAATCGCTCGCTACCCTTGTCCTGCTGGCAGTGGCGCTGTGCTTCGCCGGCAGCGCCTGCGCCCAGGCGCCCAATGGCTTGGTCCTGATAAAAGCCGCCCGGCTGCTCGACCCTCGCACGGGCAATGTGCTTTCGCCCGCGGCGGTGCTGATCGAGGACGGCAAGATCAAGGAAGTGGGCGAACCCGCGCGCATGCAAGCTTCCGCGCCGGCCGGCGTCAAGATCATCGATCTGGGCAGTGCGATGTTGCTGCCCGGTTTGATCGATAGTCATACGCACCTGCTCCTCGATGTGGTGGTGCCCGCCGAGGCGCAGATCAAGCGTATGAGCAACGGCCTGTTCGCACCGGGCTTGCTGCTGGCGATCACGCGCTCGCCCAGTGAGCGCCTGCTGCTCGGCGCCAAACTGGCGCGCGAGGATCTGGAAAGCGGCTTCACCACGGTGCGAAATCTCGGACACTCGGGCATCGACGGCGATGTCGCGCTGCGCGACGCGATCAACGCCGGCCGGGTGCCGGGCCCGAGGATGCAGGCCTCGGCGCGCAAGCTGATTTCGCCGGGCGACTACTTGCAGGACCTCAATCCCGCGCTCGCCACGGCCATCGTGCAACAGGATATGCTGCCGATCGAGAGCGCCGATGGAGCGCGGCAGGCGGTGCGCGCCAATGTGTCCTACGGCGCCGACGCCATCAAACTCGCGCTCAACGACAATCTCACCCAGGCCGAGGTGAGCGCCATCGTCGACGAAGCCCATCACCAAAACCTGAAAGTGGCCGTGCACGCGACCTCGGCGGGCAGCATCCAAATGGCCATCGACGCCGGCGCCGATTCCATCGAGCACGGCAACGGGCTCACCGACGAGCAACTCAAGGTGATGCGCGACAAGGGCATTTTCGTGGTGCTGACGCCCACCTCCTATAACGGGCGCCTGGCCAGGATTCTCGAAGCTAACATCACTATGTCACCGGCCTACAAAGCTGCACAGACCGGCTCCATCGAACGCTCGCGCAAGACCTACGACAGCCTCGTCCAGCGGGTGCTGAAGTCGGGCGTGAAGTTCGCCCTGGGGTCCGATATGTGCTGGTTCACCCCCGGCAAAACGCGCGGCGAAGCGACGGCCGATGTGCTGTTCTCAATGGGCGACACCGGCATGCCCGCGCTTGCCGTCATTCGCGCGGTAACCACGAATGCCGCCGAGCTATTGGGCTGGCAGGACCGCGTCGGTGCGATCGAACCCGGCAAATTTGCCGACCTGATCGCCGTCGCCGGCGATCCACGCAACGATCTTCACGAGTTGGAGCGCGTCCGCTTTGTGATGAAAGGCGGCCAGGTCGTCAGAAACGAGCTTGCACCGCACTGACCGCCGCGATCTCACGGCCACGCCGGAGCGGCGGCACGCAGTGCAATTGCACGCTGTAGCCGACTCGGGTGTGGCTTCGAATCGCCATTGCACCGCGCCGCAGTGGCAGGAACCTTGGATCTTATGGGTCTCCAATTCGGGGAAAAGGGAGGAGCAATAAACTTAGAGTTTGATCGGGTCGAAGATCGCATCCGTCGCACGGCGTGGTTGTCTGGCTCGATATGCGGCTGCAAGCTGGTCTAGTTTCCCCGCTATTTCCCGGAGCGCTGGTGGTCGGCTGGAACAATCGAAAGTCACTTTCCATTTCGTGCCATCCCCATAGGCAAGCTCAATCCACTCAGCTCCGCCGTCCGCGCAATCGGGGCAGCCGATAGTTTCATTCTTTTTCCGGATCGGTGATCGCGCGGCAATCGCTTCCAACTCGCGCCATTCACTTGGGGACAAATTCACATCGAATGCGTATGGCCTTGCTGGCCTGTTGAAGGTCCCTTCCGAATAGTGCCCGTTGCTGCGACCTAGCTCGATGAGGTTCCAGCATTGGCTGCCACATTCACCGAAACTTTGCCCACGTCGGACCTGAATCAGATTTAGCGCATCGGGATTCCCTAACGGCATTTCAGCGAGCGTCAGCGACGCCGCAACCAGCAATATCGTGACGAGTACTTGTAAGCGGGTGCCCGACATATGCTGTCTCCTCTGAACCAGCCCTTTGCTTCAACGGCTTAGGGTACAAAAACGGGTTAATGCAAACAAATGAAGGCCCAAGGTCGAGTTTTCTGTAGGGCGGTTGAACTTGAAATCAAAAGCGCTAGAACGCTTTTTCCGCCACCTTGCGGTGCAAGTCGGGGATCTCCATCACGGCGGCAGACAGGTATAGCTGATGAAACTCGGCGATCATTTCGCCCTTGGCGATCACCGGGTCGGTCTTGACCAGTTCGCGGGCCTCGGCCACGTCCTTTACGGCGAAGATGAAGATGCCGCGCCAGCCATCCACGCCGTCCGCGGGCCCCGCCA
>CAZCKI010000344.1:0-4118 GCA_964498815.1 uncultured Burkholderiales bacterium | reverse complement strand
GCGGTCTTGGCGGGCGGTCTGCGTTGTTGCGCTCCTCGTGAAGGGTAGTACCATTCACGTCGTCGCGCGCCTAGCAGCCCATCCCGTCAAGACCGCGCGCGACCCAACAGAAGTTCAACAAACCCCTAAATGCGTCTTAGCATCGTTATCCCCGCCTACAACGAAGCCGCCGGACTGCCCGCCGCCTTGCTGCCCCTGCAAGCGATGCGGGCGCGCGGCGTGGAAATCGTGCTGGCCGACGGCGGCAGCAGCGACGACACCCGCGAGGTGGCCAGGCCCTGGGTGGATCGGGTCATCACCGCCAGCAAGGGGCGCGCCCGGCAAATGAACGCCGGCGCGGCCACCGCGCGCGGCGATACTCTACTGTTCCTGCACGCCGATTCCTTGTTGCCCCCGGATGGCGATGAATGGATCGCCATCGCGCTGGCCAACGGCAAGACCTGGGGTCGTTTCGACATCCGCATTTCCGGCCGGCACTTTTTCCTGCCGGTGATCGCCTGGTTCATCAACCGGCGCTCGCGCCTGACTGGTATCGCCACCGGCGACCAGGGCCTGTTCGCGACCCGCGACGCGTGGCAGCAATGCGGCGGTTTTCCCGATCAACCCTTGATGGAGGACGTGGAATTCTGCAAGCGCATGAAAAGAGTCTCGCCGCCGGCACGACTGCCCACGATACTGCTCACCTCGGGTCGTCGCTGGGAACAGCGCGGCGTCTGGCGAACCATCTGGCTGATGTGGCGTCTGCGGCTGCAGTACTTCTTGGGCGCGGACCCGGCGTCGCTGCACGCGAGCTACTATGGCAAGTGAGACGCTGGTCGCTGTGTTCGCCAAGGCGCCGGTGCCGGGCGCCGTGAAAACCCGTCTGATCCCGGCCCTGGGCGCCGAAGGTGCCGCGCTATTGCATGCCGCGCTGACCGAGCGCGTGTTGACGACCGCCGTCGCCAGCGGCATGGATGTGCTGCTGTGCGCGGCACCGGATACCGATCATGCATTCTTCCGCGTCTGCGCCGAGGATTTCGAAGTGCCGCTCGCCGGGCAGCTTGCGGACGCCGACCTGGGTGCGCGCATGCTGCAGGCATTGGAGGCAGGTTTGCAGCGATATCGGCATGTCATTATCGTCGGCGCGGACTGTCCCGCCCTGACCGCAAAGCACTTGCGCTCTGCCGCCGGCCACCTCGCTTCGCACGACGTGGTCATTACGCCGGCCGATGACGGCGGCTACGTGCTGATCGGCGCGACGAGTACCCGCGCGAATATGTTCGACGGCATCGAGTGGGGCGGTGCCGACGTGCTGACACGCCAGCGCGATGCCTTGCGCCGTGCCGGTCTCGACTGGCATGAAATGGAAACGCTGTGGGATGTCGATCGCCCCGAGGATTTGGCGCGCCTGCAGGCGCTGAAACCCGCGCTGGAATTCTTTTGGCCGGCGTGATGCGCGCACTCGCCGTTGCCGTCGCCTGCGCCGGTATTGCGGCCACGCCGCGGGCGCTGGCGGCGGAGGCCGCCGTACCGGCGCTATCCTCGCTGAAACCGGGAGCGGCGTTTCCCGCACAATTTCACGTCATCACCATTCCCAAGACGGCGCACAGCCGGATAGCCTTGGTAGACGACCAGGGCAAAACGGTGCTGAAGATCGATTCGGACAATTCGACCGGCAGCCTCGCCATGCCGTTTTTGCTGGACCCGGCTGCGACACCTCGCCTGACTTGGCGCTGGAAGGTGAGTCACGCACTCGACCAAGCCGACACCGAGACCAAGGCCGGCGACGATTACGCGGCGCGCGTGTATGTTTTCTTCGACGTGCCGTTGGCGTCGCTTTCGTTCGTCGAACGCACCAAGATCCGCCTGGCGCGGCTGGTGGCGGGTCAGGATGTGCCGACCGCGGCACTTTGCTACGTCTGGGACAACCGCCATCGAATCGGCCATGCCCACATGAGCCCATACACACAGCGCGCCTACATGATCGTCCTGCAAAGCGGCGCCGAGTACGCCGGCCGATGGATGACCGAGACACGCGACGTGGTCGCCGATTTCCGCCAGGCGTTCGGCCACGCGCCGCCGCGTATCATTGGTGTCGCGCTGGGCAGCGATACCGACAACACCCACGAAAAAGTCACCACCTGGTTCGGCGACGTGTCGTTCGGCGCTACGCCACCTTGAAGGGATAGTGCATGGTTCCGGCTGCACCGCTATTGGGTTTGCAAAAAAGCGACTGCGATTTCTATCACCGCATGGATATCCCCGGCATCGGTACCGTAGGCGGCGTGTGGGACCTGCGTGCGGGTGTCGCCGACTATCTGGGCGGCATCGATTTTCGCGGCAGGCGCGTGCTGGAGATCGGCCCCGCCAGCGGCTTTCTTACCTTCTGGATGGAATCGCAGGGCGCCGACGTCACCTGCCTGGAACCCGACCTGGACCAGTTCTGGGATTTGCTGCCGGCGTATCCAAAAGGTGGCGGGCAAGGCCAGGTTACCAGCGAATTTCGGCGCCACATCGAACGGGTGCGAAAAGCGTTCTGGTTCGCGCACGAGCATTTTCACTCCCGGGCCAAAGTGCTGATCGGTTCGGCCTACGCGCTCGACGACGCGCAGGGCCCATTCGACATCACGGTGCTGGGCTCGGTGCTGCTGCACACGCGCCTGCCGACGGAAATCGTGCACCGCAGCTGCGCCCTCACCCGCGAAGCCGTCATCGTCTGCGAACGAGTCTTTGCTGATATCGGCGACCTGCCCGTCATGCAACTGGAGCAACGCGCCGGTAGCGACAATCTCGATACCTGGTGGCGCTTTTCACCGGAGTTGTTCCGACGCCTGCTGGCGCTGTATGGTTTCCCGCAGCAGTCGTTCCGAACCCATTCCCAGCCCTACTGGGCCGGCGGCCGGTGGAACGACATCGACATGTTCACGCTGACCGCGCAACGGGCCGCCTGATGCCGAAGCGATTGTTGCTGCTCGGTGGCGGGCACAGCCATGTGCACGTCCTGAAGACCCTGACCGAGCGTTATTTGCCGGAGGCGGAAGTGACGCTGATTTCGCCCTATGCGCGGCAGGTGTACTCCGGCATGCTGCCCGGCTGGGTGGCGGGTCACTACGCCATCGATCAATGCGTGATCCCGCTGGCGCCCTTGGCACAGCGCGCCGACGTGACGTTTCTGCAAAAGGCTGCCAGGCGCATCGATTTCGCCACCCAAACCGTACTCTGCGACGACGGCACCGCCGTACCTTTTGACGTACTGTCGATCGATACCGGACCGGTCGCCGACTTGTCTGCATTGCCCGGCGCCGAGAATTGCGCCGTCTCGATCCGGCCGATCGAGAAATTTATCGAGGCATTCGCCGGCATCAAGGCATCGATCGATGCCGGCGCCACCCGCCGCATCGCCTTTGTCGGCGCCGGGGCAGGCGGCATTGAATTGGCGATGGCGATGGAATTTGCCTTTCGCCGTCACGGCGTCGGCGTCACCTTGATTTCGGCGGCGGATACGCTGCCGGGCAGCGCCGGCAAGCGCCTCGCCAGGTTGCTGCGGGCACGCGGTATTAGCCTGCTGTCCGGCCACTCCGCGGCGCGCATTGGGCCGCACGAGGTGCATCTTGCCTCGGGCAGTGTGGTGGCGGCCGATCACATCATCGTCGCCACTGGTGCCGTAGCGGCGGCTTGGCCGCGCGCGGCGGGACTGGCCTGCGACGAACAGGGATTCATCACGGTCAACGCGCAACTGCAATCGGTTTCGCATCCCGCCGTATTTGCCGCGGGCGATTGCGCGAGCATGGAAAACGCGCCGCGACCCCGCTCGGGCGTCTATGCCGTGCGTGCCGGTCCGCCGCTGGCGGACAATTTGCGGCGTTTTTGCAAGGGTGAGCCGCTACTCCCTTACCACCCGCAACCGCGCTCGCTCTATTTGATCAGTGCAGGTGACCGCTACGCGGTCGGCTCGTGGGGGAACCTGAGTTGGGAAGGCCACTTATCGTGGTGGTGGAAGGACCGAATCGATCGCCGATTCATCGCAAAGTACGCTGCAAACTAAGACAAATCGGCACGCCTGGCAGTCGCACAGAAAAATCACGGATTACTTTCCGACTCTGCTATCGATTTCTTGTCGATCAAGCGCGGACAAATAA
>CAZCKI010000343.1:0-4125 GCA_964498815.1 uncultured Burkholderiales bacterium | reverse complement strand
GCGCTACAATCGCTCGTATGACGGAACGTGTACAGACTTTGGGCGAAGAGATCGCCAACAGCGTCACCCACGGCGTGGCGCTGCTCGCCGCGGCGGTGGCGGGACCGTTCCTGATTGCGGCGACCGCGCATCGCGGTGCTGCCAGCATCGTCGGCACGGCGGTGTTCGTGGCGACCATGCTGCTGTTGTATTTCACCTCTACCCTGTATCACGCACTTTCCGAAGGCCGCGCAAAACGCGTGGTGCTGCGCATGGATCACGGCGCGATCTATGTGTTCATCGCCGGCAGTTACACGCCGTTTGCGCTCGGCACTCTGGGCGGGCCCTGGGGCTGGTCCTTGTTCGGCGTGGTATGGGCGTTCGCTGTGGTCGGCGTGACGCTGAAAGCGATCGATCGTCTCTCTCATCCCTGGATATCCACCGGTCTTTATGTGCTGATGGGCTGGCTGGTGCTGTTCGCCGCCGTGCCCCTGGTCGAGCGCATGCCGTTCGCAGGGCTGGCCTGGCTGGTTGGCGGAGGAGTCGCGTATACGGTGGGCGTGGTGTTCTTCATGCTCGATTCACGCTTACGCTATGCGCACGCCGTCTGGCACGGCTTCGTCGTCGCCGGTACCGGTTGCCATTGTGTGGCCGTGCTGGGCTACGCCGGTTAGACCGGATCGCGACTCGCTTTGACCGGCCGTTTGCGGCCGAGTTTCTTTAATTCATCCCATTCCTTGTCGAGGCCCGCCGCATTGGCCTGTGCACGCGCCGCGACCCAGCCGCGCGCAAACGACAGCAGCGCCGGTGGGGCGTTTAGGTTTGCAAGCAGCGTCAGGGCGATCGCGTCGTCGTGGCTATCGCCAAGCCGGTCCTGGATATTGCCCAGCACTCTTGCATAACGCACTTCTCTGTCCTTTCGATACAGACTGCCGAAGAATTCCAAGGTGTAGCGCAAGCGTCTGGCTTCGATGCGAACGCGATGCTGCTGTTGCGGCGTTTGGGAATGCAGTGGCGCAGCGTCGCGCAGCAGGTGGCGCTGGCGACGACGGATCTCCCTGGCGGCAATCACCGGAACCTCCAAGTCGGCGGGCACCGCGTCGCCGAACTGGACAATCAACGCGCCCGGCACGTGCAGCCAGCGAGCGATGGTGAGCGCCATGCGTACGCGGCGTGGCGAGCGCAGGGCCGCGCGCGCAGCGTCGCGGGTTTTGCGACGGCGGAGCCGCGCCGCCACCCGCAATTTGCGAGTGAGCGCCGGGTCGGCATAGCCGGCCGCCAGCGCCGGCAGCGATCTGTCGAGGAAAATATCCCAGTCGCGCGCGGCACCCAGCGTGGCCGCTAGCCTCTCGATGTCATCGATGAAACCTCCGGCGCCGACCGGTGGCAACACCCGCAAGGCGGAGCGCATGCGGCGCAGCGCAACCCGCAACTGATGGAGGTATTCCGGATCTTCCCTCTCCAGCGCGCCATCGACATTGGCTTCGAAATGCACCAGACATTCGGACAGCATTGCCTGCGATGCCCGTTCCGGCGAAAACTTGCGCTTGATTTCCACCGCCTGCGCACGACGCGGCGTCGGCGCCTGTTGCGTAAGCAGGCGATAGCCGCGCTCGGCTTTGCTAAGTAGAGCAGGCTGCAGGGGCAATCCTGCGGCAAGCAACGTTGCTATTTCAAACACCGCCACCGCATCACCCTCCACCAGTTCAATTTCGACTTCGCAAATCGCGGCGCTATGCTCGCCACAACGAATCTCGCCCAAGTCGAGCGCTACTTCCACGCGACGGCCTGGAGCGAGCTCCAGCAGCCATGCAGTGCGATAGAAATCAGTCTGAAAAACGGCTTGCAGCTCCGTGTGCAGATTGCGACGATGGGCAATCTTCCCCAGCGGTGTTTCTCGCAGCAGCGACAGGTCCGGCACCGGGCCCTGCACGGCGTGCTCCCACTCACCGCGAGCCAATATGCCTTCAGCGCTGGAACCGGGTGCTTTCAGGGTCTGCAACCACTTGCCGCTGGTTTTGCGCAATCGCAATGCCATGCGCTGCTGCGCAAGGCGGCAACCGGGTGTATCGAAATAGACGTTGAGCATTTTGCGGCGAGTCGGTCCCGCCACGCACTTTTCGCGCAATAACGGCAAGCGCCGGAACGCCGCGAGCTCTTCGCCGCGCAGGGAAAACTTGAATTCGAGTTCTTGGTTAGCGATCACGCGCTAGTCCTGCCGGGTCCGGTCGCGACTCGTGTGCCCGGACCGCAAGACGCTGCCCGGACGGCGCGAGTCAGTGCAGCGACGCGCTGCGGGCCGTCGATTCGCGTGCGGCCAGTGCTTCGCGCGCCCGCCTGGCCGTTAGCAAGACCAGGTAATCGCGAACCTGCGCGCCAAATTGCAGCCGCGAAAGTTCGTTCTCGTAGATCAGCCGGATCCGTTGCAGGTCCTGGCCGGATTCGCGCGCAATTTGTTGCATCGCCTGCTGGCGCAGGCGTTCTTCATTGGCGGACTGGTAGAGGCTTGCCATCATTCGCTCCGGCGGGGTTGCTCTCGTGATGGTTTTATCATAGCGCGCTCGCAAGCCGGCACAAAGAACCTGCTGGAGGTTATTTGACGCAGCGCAAGTGAAATTCGAATTGTCGCGAATCGGTCACGTGTTTGTCACAATCGTCATGATCGGATGGGCGTCAAGGTGGCGGCTTCTGGTCGGGCACCAGGATCGTGTCACATAAGGCTGCCGGATCGGTGCCGGGATGATCGGCGAGATAGTGCAGGCCACGGCTTTCCCGCCGCTGCTGGCTGCAGCGCACGATCAATTCGGAAACCTGGACAAGATTTCGTAGTTCCAGCAGGTTGCGATTGACGCGGCAGTTGGCGTAATAGTCGGTCACCTCGGCCGACAGCAGGGCGATGCGCGCCGCTGCGCGGGCAAGGCGCTTTTGGGTTCGCACGATACCAACGTAGTTCCACATGGTGCGACGCAGTTCCGCCCAATTGTGCGTGACCACCACCGCTTCATCCGACTCCATGACGCGGCTCTCATCCCACTCCGGCAGTTGTGCGGGAAGCGCGGTTGTCGACTGGTGGGCGAGGATATGACGTGCCGCCGCCGCGCCGAACACAAAGCACTCCAGCAGGGAGTTGCTGGCAATCCGGTTGGCGCCGTGCAGGCCGGTGCACGCCACTTCGCCCACGGCATAGAGGCCGGGCAGATCGGTTGCGCCATCGAGATCGGTGATGAGGCCCCCGCAGGTGTAGTGCGCGGCGGGTACCACCGGCGCACAGTCGCGGGTGAGGTCGATGCCGAGGGCAAGGCAATGCGCGTAAATGGTCGGGAAATGGCCGCGGATGAATTCGGCCGGCCGGTGGCTGATGTCGAGATGCACGAAGTCGAGGCCGTGGCGTTTCATCTCCGCGTCGATGGAGCGCGCCACCACGTCGCGCGGCGCCAATTCGGCATCCGGGTGATAGCCGGGCATGAAGCGCGTTCCATCCGGCAGGCGCAGGTAGGCGCCTTCGCCGCGCAATGCTTCCGTCAGCAAAAAATTACGCGATTCGGCGGTGCCGCGGGCGGCGGTACCCGGCGCATACAGGCAAGTCGGGTGAAACTGGTTGAACTCCAGGTTGGCAACCCGGCAGCCGGCGCGCCAGCCCATGGCGATGCCGTCACCACTGGCCACATCCGGGTTGGTCGAATACAGCCAGGCGCGGCTGGCGCCGCCGGTCGCGAGCACCACGGCGTGGCTCGCCCAGGTTTCGACCCGCCGGCTGGTTTCGTCAAAAATGTAGGCGCCGACGCAGCGCCCGTCGCGGCGGATCAGGTCGACCGCAATCCGCTGGGTGAGCACGCGCAGGCGCGGCATAGCGCGTGCAACCTCGGTCAGGCGCGACTGGATGGCAGCGCCGGTGGCGTCGTCACTATGGACGATGCGGCGGAAGGAATGCCCGCCCTCGCGGGTCAGGTGCAAATGCGATTCGCCTGGCGCAGCGGATTCCTGCGTGAACTGCACGCCCTGGGCGAGCAGCCAGTCGAGTTGCGCGCGCGCGTGGCTGACGCAAAACTCGACGGTATCGCGGTGGCAGAGGCCGGCGCCCACTTCCAGCGTGTCCGCGATGTGCGATTCGATACTATCGTCCTTGCCGATGGCCACCGCGATGCC
>CAZCKI010000342.1:868-4142 GCA_964498815.1 uncultured Burkholderiales bacterium | reverse complement strand
ATCGACAAGGATGGCGTGATCAAGCTGGTGGACCGGCAGCAGGGCGGGCGCGAGCTGGTCGTCACGCGCGAGCAATTGCTGCCCAGGGTGCGCGAAATGCAGGCGAGCCACCCCGAGCAGGCGGTCGTCATCAACGCCGACAAGCGACTGGTGTACGACGATGTGGTGCGGGTGCTCGATGTCCTGCAACAGGGCAAGATCAAGCGCGTCGGGCTGCTGGCGCGGCCGGTCAGCTGAGACACGACGGCCGCGCATGTCCGCGACTCTGCCGCTCTCGCCGCCCCCGCGCCATCGGCGCTCGGCGCCCTTCGGCAAGCGCCGCGAACCGGGCCGCCTTCCCGCCGCGATCCTGGCGATGCTGGTGCACGGCGGATTTTTCGTGGTACTGGTGCTGGGTGTTTCCTGGACGGTGAAAAGCGGCGCCCCGGTGGAAGCCGAGCTGTGGAGCCAATTGCCGCCGCTTCGCAACGTGCCGGAGCCGACGCCCGAGCCGCCGGCGCCGCCGCCCGAGCCCGAGGTGAAAAAAGCCGAAATCAAGCCCGAGCCGGTGGTGCCGTCCAGGGCCGACATCGAACTCAAGGCCAAGAAAGAGAAAGCAGAAAAGGAAAAGAAAAAACGCGAAGAAGACCTCGCCGATGCGCGCCGCCGCGCCGTCCTGGAGGAAAAGCAGCGCAAGGACGAGGCCGCCCGCCGCCGTGTCGAGGAGGCCAGGATGGCCGCCGAGCAGGACGCGCGCGAAGCCTCGCAGCGTAACGTGCGCAATGCCGCCATCCTTGCGTATACGCAGCAGATCAGCCGCCTCATTTCCAATCGCGCCAATATTCCCGAAGAGGTGACGGGCAAGCCGACCCTGCAATTGCGCCTGCGCCTGCTGGTCAACGGCGCCGTGCTCGATGCGAAGATCATCAAGCCCTCCGGCAACCAGATGTTCGACAGCGCAGTGGAACGCGCCATCAACGGCATCCAGAACTGGCCGTTGCCCGATCCTCCGGAAATTCTCGGCGGACGGCGTGAACTGATCATCAATATTTCCCGTGAATGACCCTTCGGGAACCGCGTGTATCATGATGCGGTCTAAACGGCGGCCAGCAGATTTTGATCTGGCGTCGCCGCCACCCTTGCCGGTTGGGTTCGGCCGCAAACACCCCCCATCACTACCTGACGATCGATGAAATCACACTTTGCGAAATGGTTGTACCTCGGCGTGTGCCTGCTGCTGGCGACAACGGCGGCGCGAGCGCAACTGGTGATCGACGTCACGCTCAGTGGCGGTCGGCAGATTCCGGTCGCCATCGTCCCCTTCGCCGGCGAAGTCGACGCCCCGCAAAACATCACGCCCGTGATCGGCGCCGATCTCACCGGCACCGGACTGTTCAAGCTGTTTCCTCTCGCCGGTATCGCCAACCTGCCGACCGAGCCCTCCGCCATCAATTTTGCCGATTGGTCGACCCGTGCGGTCGAGGCGCTGGTGATCGGCTCGATCACGCCGATGCAGGACGGCCGCTTCGAGGTGCGCTTTCGCCTGTTCGATGTCGGCAAGCAAAGCCAGGTCAGCAGTTTCGTCTATACCGTAGGCGCCACCCAGCTGCGCGCCACCGCGCACAAGATCGCCGACGAGATCTACGAAAAACTGCTGAACGAGCACGGCATCTTTTCCACCAAGGTGGCCTATGTGCTGAAGCGCGGCCCACGCTACGAATTGCAGGTGGCCGACGCCGACGGCTTCAACCCGCAGACGGTGCTCTCCTCGCTGGAGCCGATCGTCGGACCGAAGTGGTCTCCCGACGGCAGCAAGCTCGTTTATGTCTCCTACGAAAGCCGCAAATCCACCGTCATCATGCAGGATCTCGCCACTGGCCAGCGCAAGGTGGTGTCGAATTTCCCCGGTGACAACTACGCGCCGAGCTGGTCGCCGGACGGCAAGCAGATCGCGCTGGCGTTATCCAAGGATTCGATCGCGCAGATCTACACCGTGCCATCCAGCGGCGGTGACGCGACCCGCATTACCGAAAGCAAAGCCATCGACGTGAGCCCGGCCTTCACGCCCGATGGCGCCAGCATCATTTTCGTATCCGACCGTTCCGGCGGCCCGCAGCTCTACCGTATCCCGGTGAGCGGCGGCGCGCCGCAGCGCCTCACCTTCGACGGCAACTACAATCTTTCGCCGCGCATGAGCCCGGACGGCAAGCTGGTCGCCTATGTGACGCGCGACGACAAGCTGCGGTTGCGCATCGCTACCTTTGAGCTCGCCACCGGCCAGTTCAATGTCCTCACCGACGGGCCGCTCGACGACAGCCCCAGCTTTGCCCCCAACGGCCGCACCATCTTGTACGAGGCCAAGGGCGGCGGACGCGGGGTGCTGGGTTCGGTTTCGGTGGATGGCCGCGTCAAGCAGCGGCTTTCCTCGCAGGCGGGCGACGTGCGCGAACCGGCCTGGGGTCCCTACGGTTCCTCGCGCTGATTGCCAGGATTTTTGAATTCGGCGGATAATGCCGTCATTCGCAGGCGAAATTAAAACGTCTTAGGAGAATTAAAATGAAAAAGCTTCTTGTCGCGCTGGCCGTTTTTGCGTTGGTTGCTGGTTGTGCCAGCACCAAGCCGGTTCCGCCGGAAAACGTGGTGGATAACTCCAAAGGCGGCACGCCGCCGCCGACGACAGCACAACCACCGAGCACCGGCAAGACCAGCGGCGGCGGCGTGGTTGCGGTCAAGGACGACGGCGGCGCAGCCGAACTGAAATCCGGCATCCTGACCGAGCGCAGCGTTTATTTCGACTACGACAAGGATGCCGTCAAAGCCGAATTCGCCAAGATCGTCCAGGCTCACGCCAAGTTCCTGATGGATCACAAAACCCGCAAGGTGCGTCTGGAAGGTAACGCCGACGAACGTGGTTCGCGCGAATACAATATGGCGCTCGGCCAGCGCCGCGCCAATTCGGTGAAACAGGCGCTCAATGTGCTGGGTGTGGCCAACGACCGCATCGAGACGGTGAGCTTCGGCGAAGACAAGCCGAAGGCGACCGGTCACGATGAAACGGCGTGGGCGCAAAACCGCCGCGTCGATATCCGCTACGACGGCGAATGATGTTTCGCAGAATTGCCCTTGCCGCCGCCTGCGCGGCGTGCTCGATGCACGCCGCGGCAGGCTGGTTCGATTCGGACGCGCGCAAGGAGGCGATCGCCTTGCGCGCGCAGTTCGAACAGCAGAACCAGGAAAATGCAGCGCGCTTGCGCAAGCTCGAGGAGAGGATCAACAACATCGGAGTCATCCATAA
>CAZCKI010000342.1:0-858 GCA_964498815.1 uncultured Burkholderiales bacterium | reverse complement strand
TCGGCAACGGCGGTGTGCTGCAATTGCTCGCCCAGATCGGCCAGCTCAATGCCGAACTCGCCAAGTTGCGCGGGCAACTGGAAGTGATTGCCAATCAGAACGAGCAGTTGCAAAAACGCCAGAAGGATTTCTACCTCGATATAGACGCCAGGCTGCGTAAGCTCGAGAGCGCGGCCGTACCCGCGCCGGCGCCGGCGAACCATACGACGGTGAAGAAGCCGGCGGAAAGTGGGCAAGCGCTATGAACCTGCGCGGCGGGTTCCTCGCGATTTTGGTGACTGCCTGTTCCTGGAATGCCGCGGCCGGCCTGTTCGACGAAGACGCGCGCAAGGAAGTGGCTGCCGTGCGCGCGCAGATCGAGCAGCAGAACAAGGACTACGACACGCGCTTCCAGAAGCTCGAGGAGATGATCAAGAACATCGGCATCATCCAGCTCCTGAACCAGATCGAACAGCAGAACGCGGAGCTGGCCAAGCTGCGCGGGCAGCTCGAAGTGCTGACCAACCAGAACGAGCAGCTGCAAAAGCGCCAGAAGGATTTTTACTTCGATATCGATACGCGCCTGCGCAAGGTGGAGGGCCTGCCCGCCGATACACCTGCAAGCAATGCGTCCGCGCCGGCCCCGGTCGCTGCACCTGCGCCGGTTGCCGCTCCGCCGGTTGCCAAGCCTGCAGCGCCGATCAATCGCGAGCTGGAAAGCAAGTCCTACGACGTTGGCTCGAATCTCTTCAAGAAGGGCGATTACCTGCCGGCGATCCGCGCTTTCGAGACCTTCATGAAGGATTTTCCCGGCAGCCAGCTGATTTCCAATGCGCAATACTGGATCGGCATCAGCCACTTCAATTTGAAGGACTATGC
>CAZCKI010000341.1:0-4150 GCA_964498815.1 uncultured Burkholderiales bacterium | reverse complement strand
GCCTTGGTGAGATGCGACTTGGGGCCGTCGTCGCGCACCGACTGGCCGATCTTGAGCGCGGTGAGCTTCCTGATCATCCATGGACCGACCACGAATGAGATCACCAGCGCCGTCAGCGCCGCCAGCACCGTGCGCAGCGTGATATAGGTGAAGACGTTGAAGGTGCGAACGTCCTTGCCCAGCCATTGGAAGAGTTCGAGCAACATATTAGTGATGGCCTCCGTGGAAACCGGGCACGAGTTTTTCCACCACGCGCTCCATCTTCATGAAGCGCGAGCCCTTGACCAGCACGGTCACATCCGGCCCCAGATGGCGATCGAGCTCCTCGGCCAATTCGTCGACGCTGTCGAAGTGCCAGCCGGAGGAGCCGAGTTCCATGACGGTGGCCTCGGTCAGCTTGCCGAGCGCGTAGGTTCCGTCCAGGTTGGCGTTGCGGGCGTAGGCGCCGATTTGCGAATGCATGCTTGGCGCGTCCACGCCCAATTCACCCATGTCACCCAGTACCAGGAGTCGCTTGCCGGGCTTTTGCGCCAGCACGTCGATGGCTGCGCGCACCGAGTCCGGATTGGCGTTGTAAGTGTCGTCGATGATGGTGGCGCCTTTGTGGCCGGAATAGGACCGCAATCTGCCGGCAACCCCTTCGAAATCTTCCAGGCCGGTGCGGATCGTCTGCAGCGGCACGCCCAGCGCGACGGCGCCGGCGGCGGCGGCCAGGGCGTTGCGCTGGTTGTGTTCACCGACCACGTGCAAATGCACTTCTATCGACTCGGCACCCGAGCGGATCACCAACCGTTCGCGGCTGAATTCGCCCACCACCTCGTCTTCGTCGGCAATACCGAAACCGACCACGCGCCTGTCGCCGGCGAGGCCCCGCCAATAGGCGCCGAAGCGGTCGTGCATATTGATCACGGCGATGCCCTGCGGACCGAGTGCCGCCACCAGCTCGCCCTTGGCTTCGGCGATCGCCTCGCGCGAACCCAGTTCGCCGATGTGCGCGCGGTGCCGGCCATGATGATCAGCGCGACATCGGGTTCGGCGATGCGCGTGAGGTAATCGATCTCCTGCCGATGATTCATGCCCATTTCGAACACCGCGTAGCGGTGTTTGGCCTCGAGCCGCAGCAACATCTGCGGCAGGCCGATGTGATTGTTCAGGTTGCCTTCCGTGACCAGCACCTGGCCAGCGTCGCCGCAATGCGCGACCAGAATCGAACGCAGCATTTCCTTCACTGTGGTCTTGCCGTTGCTGCCGGTCAGGGCCAGCATCGGGATGGCGAAGCGACGGCGCCAGTCGTGCGCAAGTTTCCCCAACGCCAGCGTCGTGTCCGGCACCACCAGCTGTGGAATATTCGCATCGACCCGCGCCGACACGACGGCGGCCGCGGCGCCGCGCTCGGCGGCCTGCGCCACAAACCGATTGCCGTCGAAATTCTCCCCGCGCAGCGCAAAGAACAACTGGTCCGCCTCGATATCGCGGCTGTCGGTGGAAACGCCGCGAAAGGCACGGTCGGCGCCGATCAGGGCAACGCCCAGCACGCGCGCCGCTTCGGCGGTCTGCATCGCGATCATGCGCGCCCCTTCCACGCAGCAAGCGCTTCCTGCGCCACTTCGACATCGCTGAAGTGGTGCTTGGTTTCGCCGATGATCTGGTAGTCCTCGTGCCCCTTGCCGGCGATCACCACCACATCGCCCGCATGCGCCTCGTTCAGCGCTTCGTAGATGGCCTGGTGACGGTCTTCGATGGCGTGATGCTTCGCACCCGACATGCCGGCTTCGATGTCGGCGATGATGCGGTGCGGGTCTTCCCCGCGCGGATTGTCGGAGGTGACGTAAATCCGGTCCGCATACTTCGCGGCGATGGCGCCCATCTGCGGCCGTTTGCCGCGATCGCGATCGCCGCCGCAGCCGAACACCGCCAGCAGGCGCCCCCGGTCCGGCACGATCGCGGACACCGTCGACAGCGCCTTTTCGAGCGCATCCGGCGTGTGGGCGTAGTCGACCACCACCAAGGGCTTGTTCGATTCGCGCACGGTTTGCATGCGCCCCGCCACCGGCCGCAGGCTGCCGGCGGCCGCGGCGGCTTGCTGCAGCGAGACGCCGCTTGCCAGCAAGGCGCCGATCACGGCGAGCAGGTTGCTGGCATTGAAGGCACCGAGGATGCTGCTTTCGATACGCGCCTCGCCGCGAATTTCACAACCCTGGCCGCGCACGCGAAAAGTAAGACCGGCCGAAGACACCGACAGGTCGAAGCCGACCAGGTCCGCATGCGGACTGCCGCCGTTGACGGCGTAGCGGATCACTTTGCGGCCCTCCGCCGCCAGACGCGTGGCGAGCGCCCGGCCGAAGACGTCGTCGACATTGATCACGGCCGCCTGCAAGCCGGGCTGTGCAAACAGCCTCGCCTTGGCCTCGCCGTAGGCTTCCATGCTGCCGTGATAATCGAGATGATCGCGGGTGAGGTTGGTGAACACCGCCACGTCGAACGCGACATCGTTGACGCGTCCCTGGTCGAGCCCGTGGCTGGAGACTTCCATCGCGCAGGCGCTTGCCCCCTGGTCGGCATAGCGACGCAGCAGACGCTGCAACACCACCGCATCCGGCGTGGTGTTGTCCGATGGCGAGAGCGCGCCGACCATGCCGTTGCCGATGGTGCCGAGCACGGCGGACTTGCGGCCGAGCATGGCAAGCGCCTCCGCCACCCACTGCGACACCGAGGTCTTGCCGTTGGTGCCGGTGACACCGACCATCCACAACGTCCGCGACGGCTCGCCATAGACGATGCCGGCGATGCGGCTTGCCTGGGCTTTCAAATCGGTGACGGCGAGGTGCGGGACTTTCCAGTCCTCCTGCCAGACAAAGTCGCTCGCCTCGTGCAGGACCGCGGAGACGCCGCGCGATACCGCGTCGGCGATGAAATCGCGACCGTCGCGCGCGGCACCCGGATAGGCCAGAAAGGCGAAGCCGTTGCGCGCCTCGCGACTGGAGGCGGTCACCTCGTCGATGCGTGCCGGCAAAGCCGCGATGGCGCGCGCCAGTTGGTCGCCGCCGTCAACCTGGGCCAAATTCTTCTCCGGCGCTTCGACCATCAGCCGCCCTCCTTTTCGCTGCGCGCGGCGGCTTCCTTGATCAGCCCATCCGGCGGCACCCCGGCCATGCGCAGCGCCTGTGCCATCACGTTGGCGAATACCGGAGCGGCCACCTCGGCGCCATAGTGTTTGCCGGCGGAGGGTTCGTCGATACTGACAGCGATGATGTAACGCGGATTCGATACCGGCGCAAAGCCGACGAAGGAGGAGCGATACAGGTGATCGGAATATTGTCCGTTCACGACCTTGTAGGCGGTGCCGGTCTTGCCGGCGGTGCGGTAGCCCATCACCTGGCCCTTGGTCGCGGCAAATTCCGTGACCGCCTCGAGCATCTGCGACATCGCGCGCGCGGTCTTGGCGGAAATGATCTGCTTGCCGATCACCTCGCCGTCGCGCTTCAGAAAGGTTACCGGCAGCAATACGCCGTCATTGGTAAAGACGGTGTAGGCGCGCGCCAGTTGCAGCGCGCTCACCGTGACGTGATAGCCGTAGCCGATGGTGGCCTGTTCGACCGGCTTCCAGGATTTGACCGGCCACAGGCGGCCACCGACCTCGCCGGGAAAGCCGGTCTTCGGGCTGGTACCGAAGCCCAGCTCGTTGTACAGATTCCACAATTTTTCGGACGGCATTTGCAGCGCCAACTTGGCGGTGCCGATGTTGCTCGATTTCTGGATGATTTCGGCCACCGTCAGTTGCGGCGCGGGATGGGTGTCGGTAATGGTCTTGGGGCCGATGGTGAGGCCACTGCCGGTGGTGACGACGGTATCGGGCTTGACGATGCCCGCTTCGAGCGCGGCCGAAACCGTAAACGGCTTGAAAGTCGATCCCGGTTCGAAGGTGTCGATCACGCTGCTGTTGCGCATTTGCGTCGTTTGTACGCGCGCGCGATTGTTGGGATTGAAATCGGGCTGATTGGTCATCGCCAGCACTTCGCCGGTCTTGGCGTCGAGCATCACCAGCGCGCCGCCCTTGGCCTTGTTGGAATCCACCGCCGCTTTTAGTTCGCGATGGGCGAGATACTGCAGGCGCTCGTCGATCGACAAGTTGAGCGGCTTGCCGTCGCGC
>CAZCKI010000340.1:0-4169 GCA_964498815.1 uncultured Burkholderiales bacterium | reverse complement strand
TCGGTTCGCGGTTCCAGTCGAGCTCGCGCGCCATGCGGGCGCGGAAAATCTCGGCGTTTTCCATAGACGAAAACGCGCCGAGTTGCAGGAAGAAAGCGCCCGGTTCGGGAATCACCGGGGAAATGTTGGTAGCGGTAACCGGCGGCGGTGCAGGGATGGTGGTAACGGGTAACGGTGCAGGCGGCGCGGGAATCGCAACGGTAACGGGCGGGGCGGCGGGCGGCAGCGATTGCACCGGGGCCGGCACAGCGGTGAGTGCATCGCTCGCGAACACGCGCTCGACGAGCACCGGGCCGCTGCCCTTGCGCGCGATATCGAGGCGCTGGGCGGCGGCGAACGAGAGGTCGATGATGCGCTCGGAGTGAAACGGCCCGCGATCGTTGACGCGCACGATCACCGTCTTGCCGTTGGCCGGATTGGTCACGCGCGCGTAGGACGGCAGTGGCAGCGTCGGGTGTGCTGCGCTCATCGCGTACATATCGTAGATCTCGCCGTTGGAGGTTTTCTGACCGTGAAACTTGCGGCCGTACCACGAGGCCACACCCTCCTGCCGGAACGGCTGGGTGGACACGTTCGGCACGTAGGTCTTGCCGAATACGGTATAGGGCCGGTTGGCGCCGCGGTGCAGCGGCTCCTCCTTCGGCACCGCGTCGGGGATCTGGTCGAGGTTGGCCGGCGCGTTTTCGCCGGGGCCGTCGTCGAGATAGTACTTGCCGGCCGAGGGCGTTGCGCTCGATGACGACGCGGCGGTTTTTTTCGGCGCACTGCCACAACCGGCCAGCAAGCCTGCCGACAGCAGTGCGACGGCGGCAAAGCGAAACAGCAAGTAACCCATCAGGTCGACACCAATTGCTTGTGGGTGGAAATCGACATCAGCACGCCGAAGCCCACGCACATCGACAGGATCGAAGTGCCGCCGTAGCTCATCAACGGCAGCGGCACACCCACCACCGGCAGGATGCCGCTGACCATGCCGATGTTGACGAAGGCGTAAGTGAAGAAGGTCAGCGTGATCGAACTCGCCAGCAGCCGCGAGAAGGTGGTGGAGGCGTTCATCGAAATCATCAGGCCGCGGCCGATGATGATGATGTAGAGCGTCATCAACAGGAGATTGCCGATCAGGCCGAATTCCTCGCCGAACACGGCGAGGATGAAATCGGTGGAGCGCTCCGGGATGAAATCGAGCTGCGCCTGGCTGCCGTTCAGCCAGCCCTTGCCGAGCACGCCGCCGGAGCCGAGCGCGATGGTCGACTGGATGATGTGGTAGCCGGCGCCCAAAGGATCTTGGGTCGGGTCCAGCAGGGTCAGTATCCGATTCTTCTGATATCCGTGCAGATGGTCGAACAAGAATGGCATCGCTGCGGCGCCGGCGATTGCGGCACCGACGATGACTTTCCAAGAAAGGCCGGCAAAGAAGATTACGAAAATGCCCGAAGCAAACACCAGAATCGCGGTTCCCAGGTCGGGCTGAATCTTGATCAGGCCAACCGGCAGCATCAATAGCACGACTGCGACCGCGTAGTCCTTGAGGGCCAGTCCCTCTTCCCTGCGGTGAAAATACCAGGCGAGCAATAGCGGTACACCGATCTTCATGATTTCAGAAGGCTGGATCGTGGCAAAGCCCAGATTGAGCCAGCGCCGCGCGTTGTTCTTCGACTCTCCAAATAACGTCACGCCAACCAGCAAGAGGAGCCCGACGATGTACACGGGAATGGCGAGACGCATCAGCGTTTGCGGCGAAATATTGGCGATCACCCAAAGAGCGATGAAGGCGACCAGGAAGTTGCGCAACTGCCCCAGCATGCGATCGAAGGTGACGCCGCCCGAGGCGGAAAACACGACAGTGAGCGAAATGGCGGCGAGCACCACGGTCGCCACCATCAGCGGCGTATCGAGCCGCCGCGTGATGCGGTCGAACAGGAGATCAGTCGCCGTTCGGAGGGACATCGAGGGTCACCGCAGGTTTTTTCGGGTCGGGCATTTTTTTCAGCAGGAAGTAATCGAGCACCTCGCGCACCACCGGCGCCGCGGCAGCCGATCCCTTGCCGCCATTTTCCACCAGCACCGCGAGCGCAATGGTCGGTTTGTCGGCCGGCGCGTAGGCGATATACCATGCATGATCGCGCAGGTGCTCGCCGATGCGATTGGCGTTGTATTTTTCGCCCTTCAGGCTGAATAGCTGCGCGGTACCGGTCTTGCCGGCGCTGGCATAGCCGACGTTGCGAAAGGCGCCGGCGCTGGTGCCGGCCTTCGGCACGTCGGCCAACGCTTCCTTCACGATATCGATGTTGGCCTTCTTCATATCGAGCTGGTGGTCGACGACCGGCTGGATGATGTTTTTCTGGCCGGTGGTGGAGTCGGTGATTTGCCGGATCAGATGCGGCTTGTACGATACGCCGTCGTTGGCGATGGTGGCGATGGCATGCGCCATTTGCATCGGCGTGAAGGCGTTGGCGCCCTGGCCGATGCCGGTAGAAATAGTTTCGCCGGCATACCACTTGCGCACCTCCGGCGGCGATTTGGCGAAAGCTCTTTCCTTCCACGCGCGCGACGGCAGGATGCCCTCCTTCTCGCCGTCGATGTCGATACCGCTGCGCGAACCGAAGCCGAGCTTGGACAAAAACTCGGCGGTCTTGTCGATATCGGTTTCGGAGGCAAGCTGGAAAAAATACGTGTCGCAGGAGACGACGATGGCCTTGTGCATATCGACCGCGCCGTGCCCGCCGACCAGGTCGTCGTTGAAGCGGTGGTCGGCGAAATTGAAATAGCCCGGATCGTGGGTGATCTGGCTGGGGGTGCGCCGGCCGGACTCGAGCGCCCCCAGGGCGAGGAAGGGCTTTATGGTGGAACCCGGCGGATAGGCGCCCTGCAGGGCGCGGTTCAACAGCGGCTTGTCCGGGGAATTGTTGAGCAGGTCCCAATTCACCGGATCGATGCCGTCGATGAAGAGGCTGGGGTCGAAGCCGGGCTTGGATACCAGTGCCAGCACTTCGCCGTTGGCGGGATCGATCGCCACCAGCGCCCCGCGTCGGTCGCCGAAGGCTTGTTCGGCGACCCTTTGCAGCTTGATATCGATGGTGAGCGTCAGGTCGTTGCCGGCTGTGGGCTCCGATTTGGCGAGCGAGCGAATGGCGCGGCCGCCGGCATCGATCTCCACTTGTTCCGAACCGGTGACGCCGTGCAATACGCTTTCGTAGCTGGCCTCGATGCCCTGTTTGCCGATGTGATCGGTGCCCTTGTACATGGCAGTGAGATTGGTGGTCTCCAGCTTTTTCACTTCGGCCACGTTGATGCGGCCGATGAAACCGATCGCGTGCGAGGCGATTTCCCCCTGCGGATAATTGCGGAACAGTCGCGCACGGATTTCAAAGCCCGGGAAGCGGTAGCGATTGACCGCAAAGCGCGCCACCTCTTCCTCGCTGAGGCGATTCTTCACCGGCAGCGATTCGAAGTTTTTGCTCTCCTCCATCAGGCGCTTCAGGCGCCGTCTATCCTTGGCCTGCACGTCGATCACCGCCGCCAGGTCGTCGAGAGACTTTTCGAGGTTGGCGACCCGCGACGGCGTCACTTCCAGCGTGTACGCGGAGTAATTGGCCGCCAGCACTTCGCCGTTGCGATCGAGGATCAGACCGCGGTTCGGTACCACCGGCACCACCGAGATGCGGTTGGCCTCGGCCAGCGAGTGGTAGTAATCGCGCTTCAGCACCTGCAGCCAGGTCATGCGGCCCGCCAGCACCAGGAAGGCGATGATGATGACGAAAGCGGAGAACAGGATGCGGCCGCGAAAGGTGTTCAGTTCCGCTTCGCGGTTCTTGATGGTGGTGCCCACGTTCAGCCGACGATGGTGGTACGCGGGTCCTGGCGCTGGAAACGCGGCCGCGTGATGAAGAAACTCAGGATCGGCCACAACAGTCCGCCCAATACCGGCGACAGGATCACCGAGTAGCCGGCGAAGGCCCGGCCTAGCGAAAAATTGAGGAAAATGCCGATGCCCAGCGCCACCAGCAGGATGGCGCCGATGTGCAGCGCCTGCTCCAATACACTCAATTGCAGGATCCTCAGACGCAATAGTTGCGTGATGAAAATGGCGACTACGTAAATCATCGCGTGCTGGCCGAGCAACACGCTGTCGGCTACATCCATCATCAGGCCGAAGGCGAAACCCCAGC
>CAZCKI010000339.1:0-4184 GCA_964498815.1 uncultured Burkholderiales bacterium | reverse complement strand
GGTCATCAGCCAGTGGGCCGTCATCTTGCCGCCGACGATCACCGGCAAGGGAAACGGCGACAGCGCCAATTGTTCCAGCGTGCCGTCGGCATAGTCGCCGGCAAACAGGCGCGGCAAAGTAAGCAGCACCGACAACAGCGCCGCCACCCATACGACTCCTGGAGCGATGCGTTGCAACAGCGCCGTCTCGGCGCCCACCGCCAGCGGAAACAGGCTCGCGACGATCACGAAAAACACCAGCGCCTGGATCACTTCGCCGCGCGAGCGAACCGACAAACGCAGGTCGCGCGACATCGCGCAGACGAAGCCGCGTTCCGGCGCATCGACCATGCCGGCCGCCGGCATCATGCGCGGCTCCCCAGATTCAGCTGCTGCACAGTGGCGCCAAGTTCCAGCGGCAGGTGTGTGGCGATGCAGGCCATGCCGCCTTGTTCGAGGTGATTGCGGACGATGCCGGCGAACAGTTCGACGCCTTCGACGTCGAGCGCATTGGTCGGTTCGTCGAGCAGCCACAGCGGTTTTCTCGAGAGCAGCAGGCGGGCGAGACCGATGCGACGCTTTTGCCCTTGCGACAATTTGTGCGCCGGCAAATTGCGGCGGTCGTGCAGATGCACCCGCTGCAGCGCCTGGTCGAACGCCGCCGCGTCCACGTCCACGGCATCGAAGGCGAGCAGCACCGCCAGGTTTTCGGCGGCGCTGAAGTCGTGCTTGATCGCATCGCTATGGCCGGCGTAGATCAGGTTTCGCCGCCACTCCGGCGCGAACGGCCGCAAGGTGCGGCCCTGGCATTCAACGCTACCGGCATCGACGCCGGCGAGTCCGGCCAGCACCCGCAGCAGGCTGGTCTTGCCGCTGCCGTTGGCCCCGCGCATCAACATCGCACCGCCCGCTGCGATCGAAAAGGAAAGATCGGCGATCAGTGCGCGCCGGCCTCGCGACAGGCAAAGGCCGCTGGCGGTCAGCGAAGAAAACTGCGCGGCACTCACGGCACGCGACGATCGATGGTGATCGGCACGGCTGCGGCCGCTCCGGGTTTGATCACGCCGCTGACGCCGCTCAAGTCGCCCGGCTGCAATTGCGCGTTGCCCGATTTGGAAATGCGCGCTTCGATGATGACCTCAGTGAAGGCCGACAGCTTCATCGCCGGCGTCATCGCCATCGCATCGGTCAGCATATAGGGCTGCGGCCAGGTCTTCGGCGCCGGAATCTTCATTACCGCCAGCGGCATGCGTGGTCCGCTGGCGGCGCGTGCGAACACGAACAGCGTATCGCCGGCAGCAATCTGGCTCGCAAGCTCCGGCGCCAAGGCAATCTGCCCTTCGACTTTGGCGGCTCCCGGTGCGGCAGCGGTTGCGGTGGGTGCGGCGGGAGCCGCAGGTGCGGGCTGCGTTGCCGGCGCCGATGCCTGCGCACCCGCGGGTGCGGTCACATCGCGGATGATGGCTTCCACCTGGCGATAGTCGTCCGATTCTTTCGGCAACAAGGTCTGCAGCTTTTTCCAATGCACCAACGATGCGGCGCGATTTCCCAGGCGCAACTCGCCGGTGCCGGCCAGCGCCAGCGCCTTCAGATTGTTGCCGTCGATAGCGAGGGCTCGCGCCACCAGCGCCATCGGTTTTCCTTCGAAGCGGCCCTGCTGGATCATCGCCATCGAGTCGGCGTAGTCGGCCAGCAACTGCGCGTCCTTGGGACTCAGCGTCACCGCGCGATCGAAAGCCTGCACCGCCTCGGGGAATTTGCCGAGGGCCGCCTGGCTGCGGCCCAGCAGCACCCAGCCTTTCGGGTCGGCCGGGTTCTGTTCCATCTTTTTGGCGAGCGCATCGACCATGCCGCGGATTTGGTCCTCGGTGGGCCCTTCGTCGGCCGCGTGTTGCGGCGGCGGGTCGCCGCGCAAGGCATCGCGGTTGCCGAATGCCGCATACAGCGAAACGGCCACCGTTACGATCGCGATTGCCAGTAACACGGCCAGCACGCGCGGCGCCGGCGATACGCCAACTTCCAGGCTGGTATCGCCCGCCGGCACTTCTTCCAGTGCACGCGCGGTAAGTTCGGACAAGGCGGCATCGCGCTCTGCAGCCGTCAGCATGCCCCTGGCGTGCTCGCCCTCGATTTCGCTCTTTTGGGCGCGCAGGACGGCCACGTTGCCGGCGCTGTCGCTGACACCCTCGCCTGACTTGCGACGCAGCAGGGGCACCAGCACGAAGGCCAGCGCCACAACAACCATCAGGGAGGCGATCAACAGGAATGAAAACACGATTGGGAAGGTCCGGCAGCCGGTGTTTGGCGGGCCGCAAAATTGGTTGGAGGTGGTAGTGTGCACCCGGCAAGCGGGTGCTTTTTTGCGCTACATCAAATCGCGCATCATGCTACGCGAAAATCCCTCTCCGGAGGCGGCAGCTCGTCTCACCCTTCCCGCCGCCCCGACCTTTGTCTCCCGTCCGGATCAGGACTTCGGCGGCTGCTTCACTAGGATGGTCCACAGGTGAGCGAGGTCGCCGGTGCCGTCGGCACCCTTGATGGTATTGAAAACTTCGATCGCCTTGTCCTTCTGGCCGGCATACACCAGCGCGACGCCAAAGCGCAAACGGGCTTCGTCCGGATACTTCAGTCCCGGCATTTTCACGCCCTCCTCCATCATGGCAAGGCCCTTGGCGGAGTCGCCGTTGAGGACGTAATTGAAGCCGTTGTTGACCAGCGCCAGCGCGGTCTTGGTGGCCGATGCCTCACCGCGCGCCATACGCTTCTTTTCCTCGGCAACGTCCTTGGCGACGGTTTCCATTAATTTCTTGTGGCGCGTGATATCGCCGGCGGTTCTTTCCACTTCGGGTTTTTGCGCCGCTTCCAGCACTTTTTGCGCCTCGATCGAATAGCCAGATTGCATGGCAGCGTCGGCCATCTCGGTGTATTCGCCGCCGCTCGCCAGCAGGCCCGCGTACAGCTTCAGGCGGAAGGAATCCAGCACCAACCGGTCGGAAAACTTGGGCGCACTTTCGGCGCGATACACCACGTCGGCCCAATATTCCCGCTTCGGATAGAGGGTCACCAGCTTTTCCAGGGCGGCGGCATACCCAGCGATATCCTTGATCTTGTTGTACGAGGAAGCGAGCATTCTGAGCTGCCCTTCCACCGGCACCTTGCCGGCCTTTTCCGCATCCGCCACCAGGATGCTGGTTTCCTTGATGGTGGTGGCAAAGTCGTCCTGCAGGAAGCTTGAATAGGCCAATACGTAGCGCGTCTCCGCGTTGGTGCTGCCGGCTTCGTTGAGCGCCTTGTTGGCCCAGACGGCGGCGTTCTTGTAGTCCTTCATCTTGTAGTAAAGGCCCGACATCACCTCGTAGGTTTGGGCAAAGTCGGCCGGCGGAAAGCGCCCGGTGGCGAGCGAGGCTTGCAGCGACTTCACCGCCAGCTCTTTCTGGTCAGCGAAGGCCGCAGCCACGCCTCGCAGGTGATTGATGACATACACCTCGTGTGGGGTCTGCTCGGCGAACGCATCGGTCTTGGCGATTTCCACCAGCGCCTCGGCGTATTTCTTGTCCTTGAGCAGGGCCTGCGCCGCTTTCAGCGGTGTGGCAATTTCCATGCGCACGGTCGGCTTGGCGGGATCGGCCTTCGGCGGTTCCGGATCCTTTTCCTTGAAAGCGGCCATGGCGCTGCCGAAGTGCAAGGTGCCGACGACCATCAGCAGTGCGGCGATCAGGCGCCCGGCCGGCGCAATCCGTACGAATGTATTCATGTTCATTTCTCCGAGACGTATTCTGAGGCGGCTCTCATGGCCGCAGACGAATTATGATTCATTTGCCGGATTTCGGCGCGGGCGGGCGCAACAATCCGTCCACTTGCAGGCGAGCAAAAATCTGCTCCACCGCCTGTTCCAGACTGGTGTGGGTGGTGTCTATGCGCAAATCCGGATGCTCCGGAACTTCGTAGGGCGAATCGATGCCGGTGAAGTTCTTGATGTCGCCGCGCCGCGCGCGTTGATAGAGACCTTTTTCATCGCGCTTTTCCGCCACGTCCATGGGCGTGTCGACAAACACTTCCAGGAATTCCCCCGGCTCCATCAGGTCGCGCGCCATGCGCCGCTCCGAGCGGAACGGCGAGATGAAGGCGGCGATCACGATCACGCCGGCATCGACCATCAGCTTGGCCACTTCGGCCACGCGGCGGATGTTTTCGACGCGGTCGGC
>CAZCKI010000338.1:0-4187 GCA_964498815.1 uncultured Burkholderiales bacterium | reverse complement strand
CTTGTTCAAACTGTACCCCTGGGAATGGCTCACGCGCGAAGCCTTCGGCCACAATCTGCTCGCCTGCGAGCTGCGGGTGATCGAGCCGGCGTGGAAAATGCTGCTCTCCAACAAGGCGATCCTGCCGGTGTTGTGGGAGCTCAATCCCGATCACCCCAATCTGCTGCCCGCTTATTTCGAAGAGCAGAAGTTCGCCAGCGACTACGTGAAAAAGCCGATCCTGTCGCGTGAAGGCGCCAACGTCACCATCACCAGCGGTCGCGGCAACGTCGCCATCCCCGGCGAATACGGCGCGGAAGGCTTCATCTACCAGGCGTACCATCCCTTACCGGTGTACGGTGGCAACGACAGCGTCAGCCACACCGTAATCGGCAGCTGGATCATCGGCGACGAGCCGGCCGGCATCGGCATCCGCGAAGACGAGTCGCCGGTCACCAAAAACACCAGTCGTTTCCTGCCACACTACTTTCAATGAACGGGAGCACACCATGAGCGAAATTCACTGGATGGAATCCTTCGGCGGTTTCAGCGACTTCCTGATCTACCTCGGTATTTCCGCCACGCTGCTGATCGCCTTCGTGGTGATCTACGTGAAGATCACGCCGTACCACGAGATTGGGCTGATCCGCGCCGGCAATATGGCGGCCGCCTACAGCCTGTCCGGCACCATCATCGGCATGGTGATCCCGCTCGCCAACGCGATCAAATTCAGCTCCAATCTCATCGATATGGCGATCTGGGCGGTGATCGCACTGGTGATCCAGCTGCTGGTGTTCGTGATCGCGCGCGTAGCACTCCCTCACATCAGCGAGGACATTCCGGCCGGCAAGGAGGCGTCGGGATTGTTCCTCGGCGCCATTTCGGTCGCAGCGGGGATGCTGAATGCGGCGTGCATGAGTTACTAGGGTCGTCGGCATATGCTTGATGTAACGCTCGCCGCACTGGCGGCATTTCCGGATCAGCTCGAACGACACTTCGCGGCCTTTGCTCCCGGACGTGAAGATTGGAAACCAGAATCGTGGGAAGGCATTCCCAGCGAATCGCTGTCGGCGCGCGAACAGATTTGTCACGTGCGCGACATCGAAATCGACGGCTACCAGGTTCGCTTCCGGCGCCTGCTGAACGAGAGCCGGCCGACGCTGGCCTCGCTCGATACCTACGCGCTGGTGAAGGAACGCAACTATGCCGGCGCGGATGCAAAGGCCATGCTGGCGCAGTTTCGCGCGGCGCGGCGAGAGACCTTGCAACAGCTCGGTGGCTTGAGTGACGAGCAGTTATCGCGCCCCGGCCATTTCGACGACTACGGTGAGGTCACGCTGCTCAGCATGATTCACTATCTTTGCAGCCACGACCAGCAGCACTTGGCGGGGTTGCAGTGGTTGCTTGGGCAGGTGGCTTCGATACGGAGTTAGCTCCAACGATCTTTGGCTCGTCGTCCCCGCGTAGGCGGGGACCCAGTGACTTTTTGTCAAACGACGCTGGGTTCCCGCCTACGCGGGAACGACGGGGATTCTACAGCTTCGCCCAAGCCGGATCCCCCCAACTTGATTCTCCATGCGCAAGCCGCCGGGCTGCGGCTCAATTGCGGCGCAGGCCGCCTCGTTGCTGTTTTTTGTAGATGGCCAGCAATTCCGATCTCGGCACATCGACAACACCCAAGGGGCCGCGAATCAACTTGAAATTGTGCGTTTCACCCAATGTGGTCTTGAGGAAATTGCCGGGATCGCCGTGCAAGCCGATATCCGGCGATTGACCATCGGCGGCGCCCCAGCGCTGATATTCGGTTTCGCTCTCCAAAAGCGTATACGCGGTAACCTGCGGGTCGCCATAGCTGGTGGTGTAAAGATGCACCGAATTGACGGTTGCCCAACACAGGCAACTTGCGAACAGCAGGCCGACTAAATTGCGGGCGATCATTGGAGTTCTCGAATCGATCATCCCCGACGCGGCGATGAAGGCGAGAAGACCGAGGGGAAGCGTTGCCATCCAAAGCTCGAGGTCGGAGATGGGCTTGGCGGTATTCCATAGCAAGGCGCCCACCGCCACACCGGCGAGCGCCAATGCGCCCATCGTAAACGTCATGGCCGCCTTGCCCAGGTCTCGAGAGGGATCTTTGAGGTCCTTGGGATCGAGGCGGTCAACCTCTTCCAGTGCCGGGCAATAGTGGCGGACAATCTGAACCAGGGCGGAGTCGTTGCGCACGGGGGTTAGCGTGAACTGCGTGACGGGTGCATCCTTGATCGGCAGCGTAGTGGACGCCAGGCTCCAGAATTGTGGAAACAATCGGCGCCGTCCTTGCCCGACGAAGAACACAAACTGAACGATCGAAGTCCGTTGTCGCAATGCCAGCACCCGGCCGACTTCGGACCAGCGAAAGGAATAGGCAAACTGCCCCAGCAACCGATCCTCCAGCGTGACAGCATCGTCGGTGATACGCAGGAACAACTTTCCGGCGTAGTACCAGGCCAGCAGCGATATCGCTTCCGCGATGGCCAACTGCGCTGTCACCGTATAACCCAACCTGCTCTTGTTCCAATCCACAAACAGTATCAATAGTGGTACAGCCGCAAAAAACAAAGCAGAGTATTTGCTGGCTTTCGAAATCGCGAATGTCGAAACGTTTGTGCCCAAGAGCGGCCCCGGCATCGGCTACGGCTTCGCCCGCGCCGGATACGGCGGCAGCTTCGGTTCCGGCACCGGCTCCCTTGCCATCTTGTCCATCAATAGCCGGATCGCGGTTTCGAGTTGCGCGTCTTCGCCCTTGAAGGTGGCGTAGGGCGGGTTGTCGATGTCCATATCGGGTTCCACGCCCACACCTTCGACGATCCAGCGGTTTTCCCTGGCCTCGGAAACGAATACGCCGAGCTCCGCCGCCCGGGCAATACCTTTGTCGCGCAGCACGTTTTCGTCGGATAGCCAGATGCCGGCACCCGCCGTGCGCTTGCCGACCAGGGTGGCGATGCCGAGGCGCTTCAGGCCTTCGGCGATGGTCTCGCCGTCGGAGTAGGTGTCGGCATCGACCAATGCCACCACGTGGCCGCGGAAAGTGAGCTGCGGATTGACGGCGATACGCTCGGAGTCGCGGCCCTTCCAGTACATCCAGGCGCGGCGCTGCAATTTTTCGATGATCCAGCTGTCGATGCTGCCGCCGTTGTTGCTGCGCACGTCGATGATGAGGCCCTCGCGCTGGAACACCGGATAGAACTCTCGCGCCCAGCGGGCGATGTCGTTGGGGCCCATCGCCTGCAGATGCACGTAGCCGATGCGGCCATTCGAGGCCTGTTCGGCGCGCGCGTTGCGAGTACGTTCCCAATCGAGGTAGCGAAGCTGCATGTCGCGCAGCGCCGTCACCGGTGTGACGATCACGTCGCGGCTCTTGCCGGAGTCGCTGTGCACGCTCAACAGCACCTGCTTGCCGGACTGGTTGCGCAGCGCCGCTTCGATCGACAGCGGCGTGCCGACCGCTATGCCGTTGACGCGGGTGATCACGTCGCCCACCTTCACGTGCACTTCGGGACGCGCCAGCGGTGAACGTTCTTCGAGCAACTCGGGGTCGCCGCCGAACAATTTCACGACGCGATAACCGTCAGGCCCGGCAGCGAGATCGGCGGCGAGGGTGGCGACGTCGATCTCGTCCGCCCCCTTGCGCAGGTCGGCGCGTCCCACCTGGCTGTGCAGGGCGGCGGCTTCCGAGGACACTTGGGCAAGCACGTCGTCGAGCTCGGCTCGGTCGGTGACGCGCGCCAGCAAGGGCTGGTACTTGGCGCGCACTGCTTTCCAGTCGGCGCCATGCATGCCGGCTTCCCAGAAAAAATCGCGATGCATGCGCCAGGCATCGGTGAAGATCTGGTTCCATTCCTCGCGCGGGTCCAGCGACAGCGTCCAGTCGCGGAGATTCACGGCAAATTTGCCGAGGTCGGCGGGCGCGGGCGCCTTGGCGCCGGCGTCGACCACCCACAAATCGTTGGCGCGGCGCAGCAGGACTTTCTTGCGGTCGCCGGAAAGCTTGTACTCGCGCAGGTCTTCAAAAAAAGTCTCCGCGACCGGCGGCAGCGAATTGGCCGCTTCGATGGCCAGCGTTTTCAGCGCAGGCTTGCGCTCGACCGCGGCATCGGTGGAGACGTAGTAGAGGCGCTTGCCGTCGGTGCTGAGGAGGCTATAGTTGCCGGCCGGCACCGGCACTTCGT
>CAZCKI010000337.1:0-4191 GCA_964498815.1 uncultured Burkholderiales bacterium | reverse complement strand
GCCGGTCGCTGCCAGCGCGGCCCAGTCCGGACCGTCGCAGGCACCATCGCCGGCGTGCCCGGTGACGAGTATCGCGCCGTGACAGACGTCGCGGTGGGTCAGCGGAATACCAAATGCGGCGGGTCCTGCCAATCCTGCTGTGATGCCGCTCACCACTTCGCAGTCGATGCCCGCCTCGCGCAACGCTTCCCCCTCTTCGCCACCCCGGCCGAATACGAAGGGGTCACCGCCTTTCAGGCGCACCACACAGCGGCCCGCCCGGGCCTCGGCGATCATCAGCCGCTCGATAAATTCCTGCGGGGTCGATTTGCAGCCGCCGCGCTTGCCGACGTGCACGATGCGTGCGTCGCCGCGCGCGTATTGCAATACCTTATCGGCGACCAGGTCGTCCACCAGCAACACGTCGGCCTGTTCGATCGCTTTGACCGCTTTCACGGTCAGCAATTCCGGGTCGCCGGGACCGGCGCCGACCAGGATCACGCGGCCGTTCACCCGGGCGCGCCTCATGCCGCCTCCTGTTGCGCGCCGGCCGGCGTCACCGGCGCAATCCGCGAAACCAGTTTTCTCAATTCCGGCAGGCACGATCCGCAATTGGTGCCGCACTTCAATTGCTGCTGCAGTGTCACCGTGCGCTCGCGTGCATCGCCGCCGATGCCGGCCAGGGCTTCTTCAATCTCATCCTCGCCGACGTTGAAGCACTGGCACACCACGCGGCCCGACAGCACGAAGCCGCTGGGCGCATGCGTCGCCGGTGAAAGCAGCAGGCGCCGGATTTCGGTGACCGGCTTCTCGGCGACCAGCCACTCGCGCAGCCACTCGCCGCTGGTCACCGCACCCGGCTCGCCGGACAGGCGCACCGCCATCAAGCGATCCGCCGTGATTTGCACGCGCCGTGCGCTGCCGCGGCGCGGGTCGTCGTAGCGCAGCACCCATTCGCCGTCGAGTTCCAGCAGCGCATCGAGTTGCGCCAGCCACTGCGGCGCCGGAGCACCGTGATGCGCCGCGCGCAGCAACACACCGGGTCGCTCGCGACCGATCATCACCACGCTCAGGAAAGCGACACCGTCCTGCAGGCATTGCAAGCCGTCGTGGAGTGCGGTGGCATCGCCCTCGCAGGCCTTGAATGCGGTGAGGTGCCAGGAAAGGTCGGCCGCGGACAACCTGACCGCCGCGTGTTTCAGTTCCGGCTGGCGCGACCAGACATCGAAAACGGGCGAAGTCAGCGTGTTGATACCCGCGCTATCGGCGCCGCCGAGAAACCGCCGCCCCCAGTGCATCGGCATATAGACCTGCCCCGAGCGCAGTTCGTCGCTTGCCTCCAGCCGCGCGTAAATGGCGCCGCGCCGGGATTCGATTCTGGCCAGATCGCCCGACTTGAGGCCGCGCCGGTTGAGGTCGTTACCGTTGACGGCAAGGCTGGGCTCGGGTGCGTGGCCGAATAGGCGCGCCACGCTGCCGGTGCGGCTCATGCCGTGCCACTGGTCGCGCAACCGCCCCGTGTTCAAGGCCAGCGGATAGCGAGCATCGACTTTTTCCACTGTCGCGCGGTAGGCCGCCGTGAAGAATTTTGCGCGACCGCTTTCGGTCGGATAGTTGCCGTCTTCGTACAGGCGCGCTTCGCCGGCCTGTGCGCCGGCGGGATACGGCCACTGCTGCGGGCCGTCGCGTTCCAGGATCGCGTAACGCAAGCCCGTGATATCGAGGTCGCGTCCGCGCGTAAGTTCGCGATGTTCGTTCCATATTGCTTCGGCGCCATCGAAGGCAAACATCGTTTTCACTTCCGGTTGCAGCAACCGTTCCAGCCTCTGCGCAAAATCGCAAACGATTTGCCAGTCGTGGCGCGCTTCATCCGGCGGCGACAGGGCGGCACGCACGCGCGAGATGCGCCGTTCGGAATTGGTAACGGTGCCTTCCTTTTCTCCCCAGCTGGTGGCGGGTAGCAGCACGTCGGCGAACGGCGCGGTCTCCGTATTGCGATAGGCTTCCTGCAATACCACCAGCTCGGCGGTTTCCAGCGCGGCTTTCACCTGGACTAGATCCGGCAGCGATTGTGCAGGGTTGGTGCAGGCGATCCAGAGCAGCTTGATCTCACCCTTCTTGACCGCGTCGAACATTTCTACCGCCGTCTTGCCGCGCTGATCGGAAATACGCTTGGCGCCCCAAAACTGTTTGACCTCTTCGCGGTGTGCCGCATTGCCGATGTCGCGATGCGCAGCCAGCGTCGTTGCCATGCCGCCGACCTCCCTGCCGCCCATGGCGTTGGGCTGACCGGTCAGGCTGAACGGCCCGGCGCCCGGCTTGCCGATTTGCCCGGTAGCGAGGTGCAAGTTGATGAGCGAGGCATTCTTGGCGGTGCCGCTGCTCGATTGGTTGAGTCCCTGGCAATACAGCGATAGCGTTGCGTTGGACCGCGCAAACCAGCGCGCGACGGTGACGATGTCCTCCGCACCGCGTTTCGCGTCGAGCCCGCAGATTTCGGCGGCCACCGCCGGACTCATTTCTCGTACCGCCGCGCGAAGCGCCTCGAAACCCTCGGTGTGCGCGGCGATATAGTCGCGATCCAGCAGCTCTTCCCACAGCATCGCGTGCAGCATGGCATGGAACAGCGCGACATCGGTTCCGGGCAGGATCGCAAGGTGCAGGTCGGCGAAGGCAGCGGTTTCGGTGCGACGCGGATCGACCACCACGATCTTGAGTTGCGGGTTGCGCTCTTTCGCCGCTTCGATGCGCCGGAACAGGATCGGGTGGGCGTAGGCGGCGTTGGAACCGGCGATGAACAGGCATTCGGCGTGATCGATGTCCTCGTAGCTGCAAGGCGGCGCATCGGCGCCCAGCGTTTGCTGGTAACCGGTGACGGCCGACGACATGCAAAGCCGCGAATTGGTGTCGATGTTATTGGTGCCGATCAGACCCTTGGCGAGCTTGTTGAAGACGTAATAATCCTCGGTCAGCAGCTGCCCCGAGACATAGAAGCCGACGCTGTCCGGCCCGTGTTCGCGAATGGTCGCGGCGAAGCGCTCGGCGAGACTGTCGAGCGTCGAGTCCCAATCCTTGCGCATGCGCTCGACACCGCGCTCGCTGCGCACTTCCGGAAAGCGGGCGCGACCCGAGCGTGCAGCGGGAGCCATGGTCAGGGCGAGCGTGGTGCCTTTGGTGCACAACTTGCCAAAATTAGCCGGGTGGCTTTCATCGCCGCGCACGCCGGTGATCTCCCCGCCTGAGGATTCGATCACGACGCCGCAGCCGGTGCCGCAATAGCAACAGGTGGATTTGGTTTCGGCGGTGCTCATTGCAGCGGTCAATCGGCCGCGCAGGCGAGCGTGGTGAGGCTTTCGGCCCAGGGATCGAGTTCGACGGTGCCGTCGACCACGCGCACGGCGAATTTTTCGGTGGCACCTTCGTCCGGCGCCGCCGCGCGGCCGTCGTTCAAGCCTATGCACCAGTTGTGCAAGGGGCAGGCCACCGATTCGCCGAACACGATGCCTTGCGATAGCGGTCCACCCTTGTGCGGGCAGCGGTCGTGCAAAGCAAATACCTGATCGGTGGCGGTACGGAATACGGCGATGGTCTTGCCGTCATCGCGATGAAAGCGGCGCGCGCCTAGCGAGGGAATCTCTTCCAGGCGGCAGATGCCGATGAAGCTCACGCCGTCACCGCGATCGGGATGAACTGCTTCAAATCGACGCGCGCCTTTTCCGGCTCGTGCCAGGGATCGGGCTCGCCATCGAGCGCGAACTGCAGGCGCTCCCACAGCGCCTTGCGGTTTCCGGCATCGTCTAGGACTTTCCTCTTGACGTGATCGAGCCCGACCCGATTCACGTAGTGCACCGTGCGCTCGAGATACCAGCCATCCTCCCGATAGAGTTGCAGGAAAGCGCCGGAATACTCCAGCACTTCCTCGTGCGTCTTCACCTTGCAAAGAAACTGCGCGACTTCGGTCTTGATGCCGCCGTTGCCCGCCACGTAAATTTCCCAGCCGGATTCAACACCGATCACACCCACGTCCTTGATCCCCGATTCGGCGCAGTTGCGCGGACAGCCGGAAACGGCCAGCTTGACTTTGTGCGGGGCGTACATGCGCCATAGCGCGCGCTCCAGCTCCTGTCCCATGCGCGTCGAATCCTGGGTGCCGAAGCGGCACCATTCCGAACCCACGCAGGTTTTCACCGTGCGCAGCGCCTTGGCGTAGGC
>CAZCKI010000336.1:0-4197 GCA_964498815.1 uncultured Burkholderiales bacterium | reverse complement strand
CAAGGATTTTGCACATGGCAATTGAACGTACTCTCTCGATCATCAAGCCCGATGCCGTCGCCAAGAACGTGATCGGCGAAATTTATTCGCGCTTTGAAAAGGCCGGTCTCAAGGTGATCGCGGCGCGCATGACGCACCTGTCCCGCAGCGAAGCCGAAGGTTTCTACGCGGTACACAAGGCGCGGCCGTTTTTCAACGACTTGGTGAGCTTCATGATTTCCGGCCCGGTCATGATCCAGGTGCTGGAGGGCGAGGGCGCCATCCTGAAAAACCGCGACCTGATGGGCGCCACCGACCCGAAGAAGGCCGCCGCCGGCACCATCCGCGCCGACTTCGCCGATTCGATCGACGCCAACGCCGTGCACGGTTCCGACGCGCCCGAGACGGCCGCCGTCGAAATCGCCTATTACTTCCCCGCGCTGAACGTGTATTCGCGCTGAGCGAAACAACGGCCGTGGCCATCCCGCAATCCGCCAAAGGCGACAAATCCAACCTGCTCGGCATGTCTTTGCCGGAAATGTCGGCGTGGTTTGCCGCTATCGGCGAAAAACCGTTTCGCGCCAAGCAGGTGTTTCGCTGGATTCATCACTTCGGCGCGGACAATTTCGAGGCAATGACCGACCTTGCCAAGTCGCTGCGGGAAAAGCTGCCGGAACTGGCCGTCATTGAACCGCCGAAGCTGATGACCGAACAGGCCTCGCAGGACGGAACGCGCAAGTGGCTGCTCGATGTCGGGACCGGCAACGGTATCGAGGTCGTGTTTATCCCGGAAGGCGACTTTGAGGCGCGCGCCAAGCGTTCCCCGCGCGAGCCTGCCGCCGACGAAAAAGACGTCGGCGAATCCGGCGTCGTTTGGGCCGCGGACGAGGACGAGCCCGAGCCCGACAAGGGCGAGGTCGGCAAAGGCAAGCCGGTCCGTTACCGGGGCACCTTGTGCATTTCCAGTCAGGTCGGCTGCGCCCTCGATTGCACCTTCTGCGCTACCGGCAAACAGGGATTCAACCGCAATCTTTCCGCCGCCGAAATCATCGGCCAGTTGTGGTGGGCCAACCGGGCGATGGGCCGCGATCCAAAAGGTGAACGGCTGATTTCCAACGTGGTGATGATGGGCATGGGCGAGCCGCTCGCCAATTTCGATGAAGTCACGCGCGCCATGGACATCATGCTGGACGACCACGGTTACGGACTGTCCCGCCGCCGCGTGACGCTCTCCACCAGCGGCGTGGTGCCCAACCTGAAGCGCCTGAAGGAACGCTGCCCGGTGGCGCTGGCGGTATCGCTGCACGCGCCCAACGACGCCTTGCGCGACGTGCTGGTGCCGATCAATCAAAAGTATCCCCTGGCCGAGTTGCTCGCCGCGATTCGCGATTACCTGGAAGCGGCACCGCGCGATTTCGTCACCTTCGAATACGTGATGCTGGACGGCGTCAACGACAGCGCCCAGCACGCTCACGAGTTGGTGCAACTGGTGGGCGACCTTCCCTGCAAATTCAACCTGATTCCCTGGAATCCCTTTCCGGACGCGCCCTATCGCCGTTCCAGCAATAATGCGATACACCGCTTTCGCGGCATCTTGCAGGAAGCAGGCTTCGTGGTGACCGTCCGCAAGACGCGCGGCGACGATATCGACGCAGCCTGCGGACAATTGGCGGGGCAGGTTGTCGACAAGACCCAACGTACAACCGTACGATTGAAACAGGTGGCGGCATGAGGAGCATCCGATGAAACGAATTCTGCTATGCGTAGCGGCCAGCCTGTGGCTCGCGGCTTGTTCCACCACCACCACCATGGAATCGCGTCCTTCCGACCAGCCGGGCAGGGTCGACGCGCAATACAAGGCGCAAATCCACACCGATCTGGCGGCGGAGTACTACCGGCTCGGCAGCTACAAAGCCGCGCTCGATACCGTGCAGTTGGCGATTGCGGCGGTGCCCACCTATGCTCCCGCCTACAACATGAAGGGTCTGGTGCATATGGCGCTTGGCCAGGACGAGCAAGCACGACAAGCGTTCGAGCAGGCCCTCAAGGTGGCGCCCAAGGATTCGGAATCGCTCAACAACTACGGCGGTTTCCTATGCCAGCACGGCGATGCCAAGCGTGCCATGGAGTATTTCCAGCAGGCTCTTGCCAATCCCCTTTACAACACACCCGAGCGAGCGCTGTACAACGCCGGCATGTGCGCCAAAAAGACCGGCGACAACTCGGCGGCCGAGGATTATTTTCGCGGTGCCGTACAAAGGCAGTCACAATTCGCGCCGCCCCTGATTGAATTGGCCGACATCGAGTTTCAGCGTGGGCGCGGCAAGGAAGCGGAAGCCCGCCTGCAGGCCTATAACGCCCTGGTGCCGTTGCCCGGACCCGAGGCGCTGTACCTGGGTGCGCGCATTGCCCGCGCCAACAACGATCGCACCGCCGAGGCGAGCTATGCGCAGCAATTGCGCCGCCGCTTTCCGGAAGCACCGCAGACGCGCCTGATCGGCGATCGGTGAGCCGCCAACCGTGACCGGTCCCGGCAACAGCGAATCCATCGCCAGCAGCGCCACGGCTGCCGCCGAAGAGATGTCGCCGGCGAGCAACGATCCCGTGTCGCCGGCGACTGCCCCCGAACCGCCGACGCCCGGGGCATTCCTGCGCGCGGCGCGCGAACGCGCCGGCCTGTCGGTTGCCGACCTGGCGTCGCGCTTGCGCATGGGCGGCAGGCAAATCGATGCGCTGGAACGCGCCGATTACGCGCAATTGCCGAAGGGTACGTTTTTGCGCGGCTTTGTCCGCAACTACGCGCGCGCCGTCAACGCCGACGGCGCTGAGGCGATCGCACTGCTGGAACACTCGAATGCCGATGCCAAGGTGATGAAGACACCGAGCATCGTGGTGCCCAGCCAGAACATCAAGCTGGTTCCGGCCGGCGGGGAACTGGCCTCGCCGCGCGGCCGGATTGCCATCGCGCTGGGTGTTGCCGCGTGCGTGGGCTTCGCCTTCTGGTACTGGTGGCAATTCGTGCGACCTACGGTCGGTGCGGCAGAAAGCCCGGCGCCGGCCAATACCGAGCAGGCGCTGCAAATCCCGGCAGCGACTCCCGCCACGAATGAAGCGCTGTCGCCGGCCCCCGCTGCCGAGCAGGCAGCGGTACCCGCAACGCCTGTTGCCCCGGCAAGGTCCGAGCCCGCCCCGTCGCCTAAAGTCGCGATAGAAACCAAGCCGGCCGCGCCGGTGCGGGCCAAAGGCAGCGGCGTACTGGGATTTACCTTCACCGGCGATTCCTGGGTGGAAGTCGTCGATGCTGATTCCAAGAGACTGATTTCACGACGTTTTCACGCCGGCGAAGCGGACGAGGCAAGCGGCCGCACGCCGCTATCCGTGGTGATCGGCAATGCCCAGGTGACGCGCATGGCGTTCAATGGCCAGGAGTTCGATCTGGCTCCGCATACCCGCGTGTCGGTGGCTCGCGTGACGGTCAAGTAATCGTATTGGCAAAGATTTCCCATGAGTGATTCCGCAACCCAGCAAAGACGCAACACCCGGCTGGTCCACATCGGCTCGGTGCCGGTCGGCGGTGCTGCACCGATCATGGTGCAGTCGATGACCAATACCGATACCGAGGACATCGCCGCCACGGTGGCGCAGGTCGCGGCCCTGGCGCGCGCCGGTTCCGAGGTGGTGCGCGTGACGGTCAATACCCTCGCCGCCGCCCGTGCGGTGCCGGAAATTCGTGCACGCCTGGACGGGCAGGGGGTCGGTGCGCCGCTGGTGGGCGACTTTCATTTCAACGGCCACAAGCTCCTGACCGAAGTGCCCGCTTGTGCTGCAGCACTCGGCAAATTGCGCATCAATCCGGGCAATGTCGGGCACGGAGCCAAGCGCGACGACCAGTTCGGCGCCATGATCGAAGCGGCGATTCGATTCGACAAACCGGTTCGCATCGGCGTCAACTGGGGCTCGCTCGATCCCGAGCTGATCGCGCGCATGATGGACGACAACGCCCGCCTCGCCGATCCGCGCGATGCCGACCAGGTGATGCGCGAGGCGTTGATCGTTTCCGCCCTGCAAAGCGCGGAACGCGCCGAGCATTTGGGGCTGGCCGGCGACAAAATCATACTTTCCTGCAAGGTGAGTGCGGTGCAGGACCTGATCGCGGTCTATCGCGACCTCGCGCGCCGCTGCGATTATCCGCTGCATCTCGGTCTTACCGAAGCGGGC
>CAZCKI010000335.1:0-4197 GCA_964498815.1 uncultured Burkholderiales bacterium | reverse complement strand
GGTGGAGGGTGGTGCCGTGCTGATCAGCGCGGTGCCGGTGGGCAAGACGGGCTGGACCTTGTTTGTAGAGCAGCCGGCAAGCGAAGTCTTGGCTCCGGTTTGGTCCGCCGCATACCGCGCGCTTGCGATACTTCTGGCAGGCCTTGCAGTATCGTTTGCGGCAAGTCGGGTGCTTGCGCGCTCGCTCACGCAGCCGATATTGCGCGTGCGCGAAAACGCGGCACGGATCGGCGCAGGTGATCTTGCCGCGCGCATCGACATCAAAAGCGGCGACGAACTGGAGTCGCTCGCCGACGAATTTAACCGCATGGCTGCACAGTTGCAGGAATACGCGGCGGGTCTGGAAGAAAAAGTAAAGACCCGAACGCGCGAATTGTCTCTGGCGCTGGCCGAAATCGACACCAAGAGACTCGAAGCGGAACGCGCCAACGTAGCCAAAACACGCTTTCTAGCCGCCGCCAGTCACGATTTGCGCCAGCCGATGCATGCCATCAGCTTGTTGGTCGGCATCCTGGACGAGCGCAGCCGACAATCTGACTTGAGCCCACTGGTGGCAAAGGTACAGATGTCGGTGCGCGCAATGGAAAACCTGTTTAATGGTTTGCTCGACATTTCCAAGCTCGACGCGGGGACCATCAGGCCGGCGGTAAGCCAGTTCAATCTGGGCGAGCTGCTGCGTCTGGTCGAACTGAACTTCTCGCCGCTCGCGAAGGAGAAAGGCCTGTCGTTAAGGGTCGTGCAATCGCGGGCGATAGTCGAAAGCGACCCTGCGCTGGTGGAGCGCGTTGTCAACAACCTGGTTTCGAACGCCATTCGCTATACAGAAGCCGGCAGAATTCTCGTCGGCTGCCGCAGGCGCGCCGATACTATTCGCCTACTGGTGATCGATACTGGAATCGGTATTGCACCGGAACACATGGACGATATTTTCGAGGAGTTTTTCCAGGTTTCCAATCTCGAACGCGACCGCAGCAAGGGGTTGGGGCTTGGGCTCTCGATTGTGAAGCGATCGGCCGACTTGCTCGGCCATCGCCTGTTGGTTTCCTCGATACCGGGGCGAGGGTCCACTTTCGGGCTGGAACTTCCGCTGGCTGCCGGTAGGTCATTTGCAGCGCCAACGGAGCGTGAAGCTGAATCGCCGACCGGCGATCTGCACAACACCTTTGTCGTCATCATCGACGACGACGCGGATAATCGTTTTGCCACAGAAGCACAGTGCCTGCAATGGGGTTGCCATGTGGTCAGCACGGGTTCCGGCGAAGAGGCGCTGGAAAAGCTGGCGGGACACTTGCGCCCACCGGATTTAATCATCTGCGACTATCGGTTGCGCGACGGCGAGACGGGGACTACCACCATTGATCGCATTCGCTCGCAAGCGGAGGTGTCGATTCCAGCCATCATTGTCACCGGCGATTTTGCGGGCGTAGATCGCCAAGCGATCGAAGGTACCGGCATCGTCACCTTGCATAAGCCGGTCAGTCCCGATGCGATCAGGCGATCCGCCGAGGCCTTGTTGGCCGCTTCGCGGAGAAAGCCACCGGCCTAGCGGCCGTCGCCGAATTGAAGCCGGAGCTTGCCTGCCGCCACTACGGCTTGCGTGCGGGTGGTGACATTAAGGGCGCGCAGCACAGCGGAAGTGTGGACTTTCACGGTGCTGATCGAAAGCGTCAACTCCCGGCAGATGGTCTTTGCCGGCTTGCCTTGCAAGATGAGATAGAGCACATCGGCCTGCCGCGGCGTGAGCCCGAGATCGGCGGGTGTCGTACGCCTGCGGCTATCCTCGGCAATCGTCCTGGGCATATCTAGTCCGGCTGCCGGCGTGAAGCGGTCGCCGAGAAATGCCGTCGGCGGCAAATAAATTCCCTTCGACATGATGAGCTTCAGCGCGCCACCTAGCACGCCCGACGACGAACTCTTCGGAATGAAGCCCATCGCCCCGGCATCCAGGGCGCGCAATACCGTTTCGCGGTCGTCGCTGGAAGACAACGCGACGACCGGAATTTCCGGGTTGCGCTCGCGCAACTCGGCGATTCCATCGAGACCGCCCATGCCGGGTAGGCCCAGGTCCATCAGCACCATGCCCACATCGTTCTGTTGAGCGATCAGACGGAATGCTTCTTCGCAGGATCCGGCCTCGACAATCTCCGCGTCGGACACGATGGAAGGCAGCAGCAGCGCCAGGCCCTCGCGAAACAGGACGTGATCGTCCACCAGAAGAATTTTCATATGCGCGCTTTCATGGCTCCTTCATTTTAGGATTCCCCGGCCGAATTGGCTACTGCGCGGTAATTGTCCTTATGGCCGACCCAACTGGCCGATTTGCGGCAGCGGCCGCGGGTGCTCAAATGCGCTCCGTGAGCCAGAAGGCAGTCGTTCGAAATCGGCGCCTTTTGGACTCGGGACCGTTTCGGACCGCAAGCCGGCCAATAGCTACACTCATCAGAATGGGAGATCGACAATGAACAGACCGATGATCGAACGCGCGGCCTCCGCAGGCCTGCGGCGCACGGCGCCTTGCATCCTTCTGGCGGCATTCCTGGTGGGCTGCGCGAATTTGAATACCGTTTGGAGAAATGAGGAAGCCGCCGGCAAGACAGTTTCCCTCGATGCCACCCAGCGGGTGGTCGTATCGACGAATGTAAAAGAGGCGGATGGCAAAGGCGGTACAAAAGAGCACACGCGCTACTGCCCAGAGCCGACTCCGGACGCCATCGTCGCTTTCGCCTCCTCTCTGGGGCTTTCGGCTTCCGGTCCCGCCAAGGATGCAACGGCCAGCGCGGACTTCCACAATGCACTGGCCTCGCAGGTGGCTTCGGTGGGCCTGCGCACGCCGACCACGCAGATCATTCGCGATCTGATCACCGCAAACTGCATCGCTCACATGAACGGCGCACTCAGTGACAAGCAATTTGCGGAAGCGTTCGAACGTAACCAGGACTTCGTGCTTGCCGCGCATGCGATCGCCGTCATCGGCGGAGAGCCGGTAGCGCGCCAATTTCTGCTCAATTCCACGGCGGGCGCCGGCGCCCTGTCCGACGCGCGGGCGGCGTATCTCGACTACCAAAAGGCCCACGCGGCGCGTATCAAGGCCCAAGCCGAATACGACAACAAAAGGCAGGCGAAAGCGACCGCCGCCAGCGCCGCGACGGCGGCCGGTGAAAAGCATGACGCCGCCGTGAAGGCAAAGGCAGGCGACAAAGCAATCAAGGCGGCCAAGGCGGCGCAAGACGAGGCCGAAGCTGCCCTCGCGAAGGCAACGAGCGAAGAAGCCGCCGCGAAAAAAGCCCTTGATGATGCAGAGCCGCTTGAGAAGCAAGCCCAGGCAACAGCCGCCGCGGCCGCGGCGGGACAGGTATCCGCCGGCGGCAGTGGCAAAGAGGCATCGCCCGCTTCGCTTGCGCGATCCTCGGCGACGGTGAACTTGAGCGACAAGGCGGTCGCCGCCATTACGCACATCGTCACATCCACGCTGTTGAGTGGCTACTCGCTCGAGCGCTGTCTCAGTCGCCTTGTTGAAGTTTCCAAACTCGATATCGGCAGAGACAGCAAGGACGTACTTATAGCGAGTGTCTCAAAGCTGTGTACAACCACGTCGGAAGCGGCCCTTGTTCACGCCGAGGCGCGGAAACAGGAGGCCAAAAAAGAATTTGCTAAGGCGCTCGAGTAGCGATGACCCAGCGGGCAGGTGCTGGCCAATGAACGGCTTTTTCCAGGAGGCATATTATGGACACCAATAATTTGGTGATGCAACTACTGTTGGGCGGAATCCTGGGCATGGTTGGCCAAGGTCTGCGCGTCATCGTCGGGCTCAAGAAGGCCAACGACGATGCTCACCAGGCGGGCAAGGATTTCGCCGAATTGTTTTCAGGCGCAACCCTGATGACGAGCCTTTTCATCGGCTTTGTCGCGGGCGTTCTTGCCGTCATCTCTCTACCCGATATGGACCCGAACTGCACCATCAAAGATTGCAAGACTTTGATGGTGACTCTGATCGGCGCGGGATACGCGGGCACCGACTTCATCGAAGGGTTTATCAAGAAATACCTGCCGAAGTAGTGTTTTTTAAATCTGCCAAATCAAGGAGATGACCATGGCGAATCGCATACGCAAGCTGGTAACTGGTATAGGCGGGATGGTGCTGCTGATTGCGACGTCTGCGCTCATGTCGGCGCCGCCAACCGGGCCGGCAGGCAAAAT
>CAZCKI010000334.1:0-4204 GCA_964498815.1 uncultured Burkholderiales bacterium | reverse complement strand
GTGGCGGGAATCGAAGCCCAGGCCGCCAATGTCGGCGGCACCGATGATCATGCGCGGGAACGGCCGGATTTCGGTGGCGCCGGAACGGCCGCGCCAGACAAAACTGCCGCGCGTCACCACGTCATCGGAGAGCATCGCGAGCATGCGTGCGCGAAAATCGGACTGCGCCGATTGCAGCTGGCCTTGCCACCGATCGCTTTGCAGCAGCAGGGCAAACCGGTTGCCGTCGAGGTGACCGACGAAATCGTGTCGCTCGTCCAGGGCGCGCAACAGGGTCTCGCCGGCGATACGGATCAGTTCGTCGCCGCGGGCGAAACCGAGCGCGTCGTTGAAGCCCTTCATGGGGTCAACCTCGACCAGGCATGCGGTGAAAGGCATCGACCGTTCCAGCAGGCGCTCGACGTGCATATGGATCGGTACCGGCCCCGGCAGGAAGGTGAGCGGATTGGTATAGCGGGCCGCGGTCAGGTGCGCATCGGTCAATACCCGCATCAAATCGGTGACCGCCCCCATGCCGAGGAACTTGCCGTCCTCGACAATGATAAAACCGTCGGCCAGGTGCTGCGGTGTGGCATCGCTCAGCATGCCGGCGAGACGCATCAACGGCACCGCGCGATCGACGATCATCGGCGCCGCGTTCATGATTTCGCGCGCCGACTTGGCATAGTCGCCGGCGTTCGGATCGGTAATCGTCTTGATGTAACGCACATGCCTGCGTGCGATCAGCCCGATCGGCATGCTGCCTTCCACCACCGGGATCGCGAAGCGCGAATGGCTGGCCTCGAACAGGCGGATCACGTCCCGGACCGGCAGGTGCGGCACCACCGATACGGTGTCGCGCAGGAATTGCTCCGCGGTCCCCAGCGATACCTGGCGAAAACGCGGCGTCGGCGGTACCGGCACGCGCAGATCGCCGAGCAGCGTTACCACTTGTGGCGACAAGGTCGTCGACGGCTTCTCGGTGGGTCGTCCGATCAGGTAGCCCTGGCCGCAGGCGACGCCCAATTCGCGCACCATCTTGAAATCGCTTTCGCTTTCGATGCCTTCGGCGATCAGGCTGGTGCCGCAGCTCTCGGCGATCTGTTGCATCGCTTTCAGGAATTGCATTTTCACGGCATCGTCGGCGATGCCGGTGACGAAATGTTTGTCGGCCTTGACGAATTCCGGCCGCAACTCCGACCACAGGCGCAGGCTCGAGAATCCCTCGCCCAGGTCGTCGATGGCCACCTGGAATCCCATCGAGCGATAGGCGGTGAGGGCGCGCTGGAATTCGGCGAAATTGAAGGTCGGCTGATGCTCGGTGAGTTCGATGATCACCTGATCCGCCCTCAGTTGCAGTTGGGAGAGCGTCTTGAGGGCGCGGTCGCGATCGAAACCGGGGGTGGCGACAACGTGCGGGGAAATATTCAGGAACAGTTTTCCCGGCAGGCGGCAGTTGGCGAATTCGCGCAGTACCGTGTTGACGCAGATAACCGAAAGCTGCGCAAGGCTGCCGTCGTCTTCGGCGGCATTGAACAATTCCACCGGGCTTTGGAAGATGGAAGCCTTGGGACCGCGAATCAGCGCTTCGTAACCGTAAATACGCCGCTCGTGAAAACTCAGGATCGGCTGAAAAACGCACGTCAAGGCCCGCCGTTCGAGAATATCCCGAAACAGTTGCGCACGCGCTTCGCGCCGTTCGCCTTGCCGGTCCGACCGCTCCTGGGCCATGGGCCCTCCTCAAGCGGGTGCGTATTGTTGTAGGTCTGCGCCCAGATTCCTGCCTCGCGACGACTCCACGTCGCTCGATCATCTTGGCACCGAATCGATGCCGATTCTGTGACATTTTTCACATTGCGAGCGGAATAAGCCCGACTGGGTGGCACGGCAATTGCGTGACCGCGTTGCCTGCATCAATGGCATTCATGCCGAAGGATGCGGCCCAAAAAACAATGGCCGTCACGTCGAAGGAGGCGGCCAAAAAAACAATGGTCGCAATAGCGACCATTGGGGGGAAAGCCTAAAGACGCCGGGGCGCTTATTCGCCGTACATCTTCTGTTTCAGTTCGCGCCGCTCCTGGGCTTCGATGGTGAGCGTGGCGGTGGGCCGCGCCAGCAGGCGCTGGATGCCGATCGGATCGCCGGTTTCCTCGCAATAGCCGTAGCTGCCGTCCTCGATGCGCACCAGCGCTTGATCGACCTTTTTCAGCAATTTTCGTTCGCGGTCGCGCGCGCGCAATTCCAGCGCGTGCTCTTCTTCCAACGTAGCGCGGTCGGCCGGGTCGGGAGCGACCGCCAGTTCGCGCAAATGCTCCGTGGTGGCATCGGCATTTTCACGCAGCTGCGATTGCAGTTCGAGCAATCGATACTTGAAAAACTTCAGCTGGTCCCTGGACATGTAGTCCGACTTGGCCTGCTTGATGATTTCGGCTTCGGAAAGCATTCCGCCGACGCGTTCCGTATTCGGCGGCGCCATCTTGGCGACGGGGCGCTCGATCACCTTTGCCTTGGCAACGGGCCTGGCCGGTGCTTTCGCGACTTTTTCGACCGGCTTGGCCGGCGCTTTCACAACCTTTGCGGCCGGCTTGGCCGGTGCCTTCGCAACCTTTGCAGCCGGCTTGGCCGGTGCCTTCGCGATCTTCTTTACCGCCGGCTTAGCCTTGGCTTTTGCCTTGGCGACGACTTTGACAGGCGTTTTCGCTTTTGCCGTTTTTTTGACAACTTTCTTGGCGACCGTCTTTTTGACGGCGGGCTTCTTGACTACCTTGGAACCTGATTTAGCCGATGACTTGGCTTTTTTTGCTGTGACCAACGTCGATTCTCCCGAAACTGCCTGCTACCACGCCGGGGCGGATGCGCTCCCCGGAACTTGAAAAACGCGTAAGTGTACTGAAACCAAATGTCAATTTCAATCCAATTTTACCCACCAGCAACACACGATTACCGACCGGGGATGATACTCGCAATTGCCGAAAACGGTGGGTTACTTGTGCGCGGCGTGGTGTGCGCCCTTGGCCCGCTTTTTCTCCTCCTCCTCTTCTTCCCGCTTTTTCTTGGCCTCCTCGCGCTTTTTCTTGGCTTCCTCCTGCTTGGCGTTCCTGGCTTCCTCGCGGGCCTTTTGCGCGGCTTCGCGCTTTTCCTTGAGTACCAGCTGGCGCTGTTGGGCGGTTTGCGGAGCCGGCTTGGCCGCCGCCAGCTTTTGCTTGATCTCGTTGCGACGGCCCTCGCGACGCTTGTCGATGGCCTGCTGCACGGCGGCGTGCTTGCCCTTCAGCAAGTGCTCGTTGCGGGTCGGTTTGAAAATCTTCGGGATGTCGGCCAATACGCGCGGCTTGGTCTTGGCGTCGTGCGGCACGAAGCCGGCCTGATTGGGCGCCACGTCGGCACGCCCGGCCGGCGTCCGAATAAAACTGCCGCCCTCGTTGACCTTATCGTAGGTGCCGGGCTCCTGCCCGGTGGCGCCGGCCGGCACCACCAGCGGCTCGTGATCGGTGCCGCGAATGCCGACCGTGGCATTCGGCGTACGCACCAGATAATTCGATCGGTTGTACTTGCCGATCCAGCCGGAAACGGAGCGGAAGCTGCCTTCCAGCAAGCCAAACACGCCGGTGTCGCCGTCTTCTCCCTTGGCTTGATATTTGGTGATGCGCAACTTGGTGTTGGGACGTACCGCCATGTAGCCGCCGTCCTCCATGTCGAGATGCAATTCGCCGTCCGCGCCGGTAACGATGAAATCGCCTTCGTTGATCGTGTCATTCAGCGCAACACTGCGCCGCTTGCGGTTGCCGTCGAGGACGCGCACATCGCCTTCCAGCAGGGTGATTTTGGCGGCGCGATTGATTTCCACCGACTTGACCGTGCCGCCGCTCGCAGGCGCGGCATCTGTGGCGGGCGCCGTTGCTGCGCTCGCTGCGGCAGCTGTCGCCTTGGGCGCAGCGGTATTGGTCGCCTGCGCGCGAGCCGGTCCTGGCGGCAGGACCCATACGGCTGCCAGCAGCAAGCCCGTCAACAGTCTGCAAGACATAAAAGCACGCTCCGCTTGTCTTGGTGAACGGTACGGCGATCTTGGACGTCTTTACCAGCCTTGGCAAGCACGTCCGCCAACATCGCTAGGCCTCCGGCGCCAGCGTCACCGCATACAGTTCCTTGCCGTACAGGTCGTGCAGCGAGACGCGCATGGCCTCGGTCTTGCCGTCGATTTTGGCGATGCCGAAGTACTGCTGCC
>CAZCKI010000333.1:0-4242 GCA_964498815.1 uncultured Burkholderiales bacterium | reverse complement strand
AACTACATGCCGATGGGCTTGCGTTCGATTCGCAAGATCGAAACCATCATCCGCGAGGAAATGAACCGGGCCGGCGCGGTCGAGTTACTGATGCCGGTGGTGCAGCCGGCGGAACTCTGGAAGGAAACCGGCCGCTGGCAGAAATACGGCCCGGAATTGATGCGGGTGAAGGACCGCCACGATCGCGACTTCATTTTCCAGCCCACCTCGGAAGAGGCGGTGACCGATATCGCCCGCCAGGAAATCAAAAGCTACCGGCAGCTACCGCTCAATTTCTATCATATTCAAACCAAATTCCGCGACGAGCGCCGGCCGCGCTTCGGCGTGATGCGCGGGCGCGAATTCACCATGAAGGATGCCTATTCCTTCGACCGCGACGAAGCCGGCGCGCAAAAAAGCTACGACGCCATGTACGGTGCGTACCAGAAAATCTTTGGCAGGCTTGGCCTCACTTTCCGCGCCGTTGCGGCCGACACCGGCGCCATCGGCGGCTCGCGTTCGCACGAATTCCAGGTCGTCGCCGACACCGGCGAAGACGCCATCGCCTACTGCCCCGACTCCGAATACGCGGCCAACATCGAGCTGGCTGAAGCCCTGCCCCTGATCGCTGCACGCGCGGCGCCCGCTGAGGCGCTTAGCAAGACGCCGACGCCAGGCAAGGCGAAATGCGAAGACGTCGCGGCCTTGCTCGCTCTGCCGCTCTCGCGCACCGTGAAATCGATCGTGTTGGCAGCCGACCGCAGCGATGACAACGGCCGTCCGCTCGATGCGGAAATCTGGCTATTGCTGCTGCGCGGCGACCACGAATTGAACGAAGTCAAAACCGGCAAAGTATCGGGACTCAATAAAGGTTTTCGTTTTGCTACGGAAGCCGAGATCATCGCGCATTTCGCTTGCAAGCCCGGCTACCTGGGACCGATCGGTCTGGCGCAACCGGTAAAGATCGTCGCCGATCGGACCGTCGCCAACATGAGCGATTTCGTCTCCGGCGCCAATGAACCCGACTTCCACTTTACCGGCATCAACTGGGGCCGCGACCTGCCCGAGCCCGATCTGGTGGCCGATATCCGCAACGTGGTGGCAGGCGATCCCTCCCCCGACGGCAAGGGTACGCTCGCCATCCAGCGCGGCATCGAGGTTGGCCACGTGTTCTACCTCGGCACCGTCTACTCGGTGCCGATGAAGGCAACCTTTCTCGACGAAAACGGCAAGCCGCAACCGCTCGAAATGGGCTGCTACGGCATCGGTGTGACGCGCCTGCTGGGTGCCGCTATCGAACAGAACCACGACGACCGCGGCATCATCTGGCCGGATGCGATCGCGCCCTTCACCGTGGCCATAGCACCGATGGGCTACGACCGCTCGGCCACTGTGAAGGAAACGGCGGATCAGCTGTACGAACAGCTTTCTGCGGCCGGCATCGACGTTCTGCTGGACGACCGCGGCGAGCGTCCCGGCGTGATGCTGGCCGAACTCGAGTTGATCGGCATCCCGCATCGCATCGTGGTCGGCGAACGCGGCCTAAAAGAAGGCAACGTCGAATACCAGCATCGTCGCGATACGGCAGCTACGCCGGTCGCGGTCGACAATGTGCCGGCCTGGCTTGCCGAGCGGGTCGGCAAGGCTTGATGCCGGCGAATTGCCTGGGACGTCCTCGTCGGCGCTAGGCGAGGCGCGATTCGCCGCTACCGTGGCGAAGGCCGGCGACCCGCTCCGCCGCCGTCAGTGTGTTCCCCAGCAACATGGCGATGGTCATCGGCCCGACGCCTCCCGGCACCGGCGTAATCGCTGCAGCCACCTCACTGGCACCCGCAAAATCGACGTCGCCGCAGAGCGTACCGTCGGGCAGGCGATTGATGCCGACATCGATGACCGTAGCACCCGGTTGCACCATGTCCGCCGTAATGAAGTTTGGCCGCCCTACCGCTGCCACCAGGATGTCCGCGCTGCGCGTGAACGACGCCAGGTCGCGCGTCTTGGAATGACAGATGGTGACCGTGGCGCCCGCCCGCAACAGCAATAGGGCCAGCGGCTTGCCGACGATATTGGAGCGCCCCACCACCACCGCGTGCTTGCCCTGGATCTCGATGCCTTCGTACTCGAGCATTTTCATGACGCCGTAGGGAGTGCACGGCGGAAACGGGCTTTCGTCGATCACCAGCGCGCCCATGTTGGCGTAGTGAAAGCCATCCACGTCTTTTTCGCGGGCGATCACTTCGATGATCGCCCTTTCGTCGATATGGGCCGGCAGCGGCAACTGCGCCAAAATGCCGTGAATGGCGGGGTTCGCGTTGAGTGCGACGATGAATGCGACCAGCGCCTCCTGGCTGGTATCCGCGGCCAGGGCATGCACCTCGGAATGCATGCCAGCCTCGGCGCAGGCGCGCGCCTTGTTGCGCACGTACACCTGCGAGGCCGGGTCATCGCCTACGATCACCACTGCAAGGCCCGGGCGCAAGCCCGAGGCGATCAATCGCGCAACCCGCAGTTTGAATTCCGCGCGAAAGAATGCAGAAATGTTCTTGCCGTCGATCAGTTTTGTCGTCATGCCTTTTGCCACTCCCCTTTTTCGGTATAGAGAATATCCACGCGTTGGTCGTAAGGCCCGACGGGCAGGTCGTCGACCCGCTGACAATCGAAGGCCGCCGCAACGCGCGCCAGGGTTGCCGGTGCGCCGGCCAGCAGCCGGTCGTAATAGCCGGCACCGTAGCCGAGGCGATTGCCGATCCGGTCGAACGCCACGCCGGGGACCAGTACAAAATCAATGTCGGCAATGTTGGTCACCGGCAAATGGGGATGCGGCTCGCGTATGCCCCACACACCGGCGGCCAGGTCGTCCATGCCCGTCACGCGATGCAGACAGAGTTTCCTCTCCAGCGCATCGACGCGCGGCAACACGGCCGTTTTTCCGTCCCGCAGCACCGCTTCGAAAATCGCATGGGTATCGACTTCGCTGCCGAACGAAAGGTAGACGAGCACCGATCGCGCCGCTTGATACGCCGGCGAACCCAATACCTTGCCGGCCAGCAGCGCGGACGCACACGCGCGTTCCTCCGCCGACAGCGCGTCGCGCCTCGCCAGCACGGCGCTGCGCAAGGCACGTTTACGGGCGACCAGCTGCTCGTCTTGGGTGTCGGTCGGCATGGCGATTATTTTGTTGCGATCATTGCGGCCAGTTGGCGCCATGGGGTCACGTCGAAAAAGCGCGTCGCGAGCCCCGAGGGTGAAGGTAATACGAAAAGTCTGGAGGTGTGAATCCGCGTTTCCTGCAGGCCGTATTCTACCTTCGTACCGAGGACCGCTTGCGCGGCGTTCTTGCTGGTGAATGCGATCAGGTGCGGTGCGTGCCTTACCATCTTGCGCCGGAACGCTGCCAGGTCAAAGGCGTCGTCGGGAAGTTCCGCATCGGTGCCCGAATGAACTTTGCACAAGTCGGTTAGACCGATGCCGAGCGCGAGCAATTGGCGGTATTCGCAGGGCGCAAAGCGGTGCGGCGTAATGCCTACTGTGTGCAGAGTCGGCCAAAACTTGTTGCCAGGTTTGGCGTAATACGCCTTTGCCGCCGCAGACGCGCGCGAGGGTGCGGTGCCGCAGAAGACCAGGCGCAGCCGTGGTGCGAGCAAATCCGGCAGCAAATGGTCAGCGGCGCCCCTCATGATTGGCGTGGCATGGAATGCGCGAGACCCCGGTCGGCGGGCTACTCTTCCACGGCAGATTTCACCTGCTCCAGCGCGGATGCGTCCTCGATGGTTGTCAGATCGCCCGGATCACGGTGTTCGCAAACAGCCTGGATGGCGCGGCGCAATAGTTTGCCGGAACGCGTTTTCGGCAACGCGGTGACGAAGTACACGTGGGCCGGCCGGCCGATGGCGCCCAGTTCGTGGTCGACAGTCGCCATGACTTCCTTTTCGTGCGCGGCCGACAGCTCTACGCTGGACGTCTTGCTGCCATCCTTGACCACCGCAAACGCCACCGGCACCTGCCCCTTGAGCGCATCGGCCACACCGACCACGGCGACTTCGGCGATATTCGGATGCATTTGCACCGCCTCCTCGATTTCGCGCGTGCCGAGGCGATGGCCGGCCACGTTGATGACGTCGTCGGTGCGGCCCATGATGAAGTAGTAGCCATCCGCATCGCGGGTCGCCCAATCGAACGTGGTGTAGACCTGCTCGTCCTTGAACTGGGAAAAATAGGTCTGCACGAAGCGCTTGTCGTCGCCCCAGATGGTGCTCATGCAAC
>CAZCKI010000332.1:0-4264 GCA_964498815.1 uncultured Burkholderiales bacterium | reverse complement strand
GCCGTCCGCATTCACCACGCCGACCAGCGTGAGGCGCGGAAAATCGTGGCCCTTGGAGAGCATTTGCGTGCCGACCAGGATATCGATGTTGCCTTTTTCCGCCGCCGCAAAGATTTTTTCCGCGGCACCGCGGCGGCGCGTCGAATCGCGGTCGACGCGCGCCATGCGCGCTTCCGGAAAGGCCGCCTGCAGCGCCTGTTCGATGCGTTCGGTGCCTTGGCCCGCCGCCACCAGCTCGCTGCTGCCACAGTCTTCGCAGGCGCGCGCCACCCGCGTTTGATAGCCGCAATGGTGACACCTGAGGCGCGACTCCTGCTGGTGGAAGACGAGGCGCGCCGCGCAGCGCGGGCAGCCCGGCATCCAGCCGCATTGCGTACACACCAGTGCGGGCGCGAAGCCACGGCGATTGATAAAAACCAGTACCTGTTCCCGGCGGGCGATGGTGGCGGCGATGGTGGCGAGCAATTCCTGCGAGAGCCCGTCTTTCACCGGCACGCGCGCCAAATCGACGAATGCCACCTGCGGCAACAGCGCGCCCGGCATCGCGCGTTGCGCAAGGTGCAGACTTTGCATGCGGCCGCGCTGCACATTGGCGAGACTTTCCAGCGAAGGTGTCGCCGATCCGAGCACGGCCGGACACCGTTGCTGGCGTGCGCGGAACAGGGCGATGTCGCGCGCCGAGTAACGAAATCCTTCCTGTTGTTTGAACGATGCGTCGTGCTCTTCGTCCACCACGATCAGGCCGAGGCGCGGCATTGGCGTGAATACCGCCAGGCGCGTGCCGATGACGATATCGACATTGCCTGCCTGCGCGGCCTGCCAGGTACGCAGGCGGCCGGTAGGCGTGGTGCCGCTATGCATTTCCGCGACGCGCGCGTGCGGAAAACGACTTGCCACCGCGCGCACCAGCGCCGGCGAGAGATTGATTTCCGGCACCAGCATCAGCACTTGCCGTCCGTTTTGCAGTGCGGCCTGCGCGAGGTGCAGATAGACCTCGGTCTTGCCGCTGCCGGTAATGCCGGTGAGGAGAAATGGCGCAAAGGCGCCTAGACCCGCGATCATCTTTGCCACCGCCGCGGCCTGCTCGGCGTTGAGTAACGGGCCCGGCACGAACTGCGCCGCGCGCTGCGGCGAATGCGGCGGCGGCGGCAGGTTACGGCGTTCGACCAGACCGCCCGCAACCATGCGCGCCAGCAATGCGCCGGGCCTCGCGAAATGAATGCGCAATGCCTCGGCATCGAGTGGCCCGTCGTCCACCAACCGTTGCAGCAACTCGCGTTGCGCGTGCGAGCGCGCCGGCAGCCTGGCGATGGCCTCCCGCCCCGCCTGGGTAATGGCATGCACTTCGCGCAATTTTTGCGCCTCCCGTTCCGCTTTGCCCGGCAGCCGCAGGGCGGGCGGGATGGCGCCGAGAATGATAGTCCCCAGCGGGTGGTGATAGTAGTCTTCGCAGAACCGGAACAAGGCCAGGTCGTCCGCCGAAAGCGCGGGAACGGTCTCGACGATGCGCGTTACCGGCTTCAATTTGTCCTGGTCGAATTCGCTGGTGACACCGGCTTCGACGATCACCCCCAGCAACTCCTTGCGGCCGAACGGCACCATCGCCAGGCGGCCGAGCAAGGTTTGCGGTGCGCCCGCGCAGGTGAAGTCGAAGGTGCGGTGGAGCGGCAGGTCAAGCGCCACGCGCACGACCCCCACGGCGGCAGCAAGGTTGCCGTCGGGCGGTTGGCGAGGAGTGCTTTCGGCCATGAGGTGGGGCGCTTTGCTTACGTCGTAGGCAGTATCGGGGAACGATGTACCAAGCTTGTGGATAACTATGTGTATAGCTCGCCGTGGATTGCCGAAGACCGACCCCGGCGCCGGGGTGTGCTACCTGCAGGCAATCGCTAAACTTCTAAAGTTCCTGAATTTTCAATTAGTTACAACGTGGTCCGAAAATCCGCTTGAGACCCGCGTTGCGCTGCAATAGAACCGGCCTCCTGTGCATAAGCAAGCCCCTGGCCGTACAAAAAATAAAACAAATCGCTTGACAAGGGGAATTGCCTAATCCCTAGCACTGGCGCGGTGGACGGCGTGAACAAGCGCTTCCACATGGTCCGGATTGGCGAATTGGGAGATGCCGTGGCCCAGGTTGAAAACGTGGCCTGTTGCGTTTCCGTCATAGGCATAGGCGCGCAGCACGGCTTCGGCTTCGCGGGCGATGGCAGCCGGTTCCGCAAACAAGGTGGAGGGGTCCAGGTTTCCTTGCAGGGCGACCTTGCCGCCGACGCGGCGCTTGGCCTCGCCGATATCGATAGACCAGTCCAGGCCCAGCGCGTCGGCGCCGATCGAGGCCATCGCTTCCAGCCACAGGCCGCCGCCCTTGGTGAAAAAGATGCGCGGCACCACACGGCCTTCGCGCTCGCGCGTAAGGCCCGCCATGATGCGCTCGGCGTAGGCAAGCGAAAATTCGCGGTAGGCGTGCGCGGACAGGGTGCCGCCCCAGGTGTCGAATACCATCACCGCCTGTGCGCCGGCATCGATTTGCGCATTCAGGTAGGCGATCACGCTTTCGGTATTTTTTTCCAGGATCTGGTGCAGCAGGTCGGGACGCTGGAACATCATCGACTTGATCAGGCGAAAGTCGTCGCTACCGCCACCTTCGACCATGTAGCAGGCGAGCGTGAACGGACTCCCGGAAAAACCGATCAGCGGTACCCGACCGTTGAGCGTCTTGCGCGTCAAGGCGATGGCATCGGTCACGTAACGCAACGCATCCATAGTCGCCACCGGCAAGGCATTGACATCGGCTTCGGTGCGCAGCGGCCGCTCGAACTTCGGCCCTTCCCCTTCGGCGAAATAGAGGCCCAGCCCCATCGCATCGGGAACGGTGAGAATGTCGGAAAAAATAATGGCGGCGTCGAGCGCGAAACGGTCGATCGGCTGCAGTGTCACTTCGGTCGCGAGCTCGGGATTTTTCGCCAGGGCGAGAAAACTGCCGGCTTTTTTGCGCGTGGCGTTGTATTCCGGCAAATAGCGGCCCGCCTGCCGCATTACCCAGATGGGTGTGTAGGGTGTCGGTTCGCGCAGCAGCGCGCGCAGGAATACGTCGTTTTTCAGCGGGGTCATGGCGGCGCAATAAAAAAGGGCGCGATCGTTTGATCGCGCCCCGTCATTATCGCACCGTAACGCTTCGCATCCGGAGCTAACGCGGCAACCGGGATGTGCCCATCAGCGCTTCATCGACCGCGCGGGCGCACTGGCGGCCTTCACGGATCGCCCATACGACCAAGGACTGTCCGCGCCGCATATCGCCGGCCGCAAACACCTTGGGATGCGCCGTGCGATACGCGCCATTGCCTTCGGTTGGCGCTTTCACGTTCTGTCGGGCGTCCTTCTCCACGCCGATTGCGACAATCTGTTCCAGCAGACCGGATTGCACCGGCCCCATGAATCCCATCGCCAGCAAAACTAGGTCGGCTTTGATTTCGAATTCGGAGCCGGGTACTTCCTGCATCTTCCCGTCCTTCCATTCCACGCGCACCGCCTGTAACGCCACCACCCTGCCGTCCTTGCCGAGGAAGGACTTGGTGGCGACCGACCAGTCGCGTTCGCAACCCTCTTCTTGAGAAGAAGAGGTACGCAGCTTGATCGGCCAATACGGCCAGGTCAGCGGCTTGTTTTCCCGTTCGGGGGGCTGGGGTAGCAACTCAAACTGGGTGACTGAAACCGCACCCTGCCGGTTCGAGGTGCCGATGCAATCGCTGCCGGTGTCGCCGCCACCGACGACGACGACGTGCTTGCCGCCGGCGAGAATCTGGTCCTTGACGCGATCGCCGGCAACGACTTTATTTTGAGCCGGCAGGAAGTCCATCGCGAAGTGAATGCCCTTCAGTTCGCGGCCCGGCACCGGCAGGTCGCGCGGCCACTCGGCGCCGCCGGCCAGTACGACGGCGTCGAAATCGGCCAATAGCGCCGCCACCGGCGTATCGACCCCGATATGTTGGCCGACGCGAAACTGCACGCCCTCGGCATTCATCTGCGCAACACGCCGGTCGATATGCGATTTTTCCATCTTGAAATCGGGAATGCCGTAGCGCAACAAGCCGCCGATGCGATCGTTCTTTTCAAACACGATGACATCGTGCCCGGCGCGTGCCAGCTGCTGCGCGGCCGCGAGGCCAGCCGGCCCCGAGCCGACCACGGCGACACGCTTGCCGGTTTTATGCAACGGCGGTTGCGGTAGCACCCAGCCCGATTCCCACGCCTTGTCGATGATGGCGTG
>CAZCKI010000331.1:1130-4266 GCA_964498815.1 uncultured Burkholderiales bacterium | reverse complement strand
CAACCGCCTGCAGGCTGACGTGTACCAGGTCGTGCATCACGGCGCCGTCAACGCGACTACAGATGCCTACCTGAAGGCGCTGCAACCCAAAATCGCCGTGATCCAGATGGGCACCCCGGATCGGCAAATGATGTGGACCGCCTGGGCCTACGGCCATCCGCGCAAGGTGGCGGTCGATCTGCTGCAGGAGTACGTGAGCGCCACGCGCACCAAGAAATCGGTGCAGGTCGCCACGGCGGCCAAGGTGTTCGAGAGTGAAGCTATGGCCAAAGGCATCTACGCCACCGGCTGGGACGGCGCGCTGGTGCTGGAAGCCGATGCCGGCGGCAAGTGGAGTGTCGTCGATGGCGGCACGCTCAAGCCGGTCGCTCCGACGGACGACCCGGTCACGCCGGCGGCGGCCTTGGTCAATATCAACAAGGCGACCGCGGAAGAGCTCGGCACGCTGCCCGGCATCGGCGCCGGCCGCGCCGCGAAGATCGTCGCGTATCGCAAAGCCCACGGCGCTTTCCACAAAATCGATGATTTGCTGAACGTGCCGGGCATCGGCAATCAACTCCTCGACGGCATCCGCGATCTGATCTCGCTGCGCTAGGCGGGTTCACGCATTGCATCGACGGGAATCCGAGGGCGAATTTGGAATGTGAGGCGCCGGGCCGAAATAACGCCTGCCGGCGCTCCAGGCAAATTGCGGGAAGAGAGCAAATGACAGCGGCCAGGGTGGATAATCCCCTCAACGCTGTCATCCTCCTTCCCTGACCGACCCTTCCCGTTGCAATGAATCCCGCCCCGCAGCACCTACAGTCCATCAGGCAATGCGTCGATGCTGTCCTTGCGCGCGTCGGCCGCGAGGTCGTGATCGCGGCACCTCTTGGCCTCGGCAAACCGACGCTGCTATTGAACGAGTTCTATCGGCGCGCGCTCCATGACACTACACTGAAACTGACTATCTACACCGCCCTGTCGCTGCGCAAGCCCGCCGCGACCAGCGAACTGGAGAAGCGTTTTCTCGAACCCTTTGTCGCGCGCGTATTCGGCACCTGTCCGGAATTCGAATACGTGGCGGCGGTGCGCGCGGACCGCCTGCCGGACAACATCAAGGTCATCGAGTTCTTTCTCGAACCCGGCGCTTACCTGCACAGCGCCTCCGCGCAGCAGCACTACCTCAGCGCCAACTACACCCACGCCGCGCGCGAAATCCTCGCCCACGCCAATGTATTCACGCAAATGGTCGCTTCGCGCGTCGTCGATGGGCGAACCGAATACAGCCTGAGCTGCAATACCGATATCACCGTCGACCTGCTGCCACAGCTTGCCGACCTGCGCAAAGGCGAACGGCATATGGTCGCCATCGCCGCCGTCCACCCGCAACTGCCGTTCATGCTCGGCGATGCGGAGGTCGATGCCGACAGCTTCGATTTCATCGTCGAAGACCCTGCCTGCCATTACGACCTGTACTGTCCTCCCAATCTGCCGATCGGCAGCATCGAACACGCCATCGGCCTGCACGCCAGCAGCCTCGTCAAGGATGGCGGCACGCTGCAACTGGGCATCGGCGAGTTGGGCGACGCGGTGGTGAGTGGCCTGCTGCTGCGCCAGCAGGACAACGCCGCCTATCTGCGCGCCCTGGACGCGCTAGGCGCCGATCGCGGCGGGACCATCGCCGCGCCGGGCGGCAATTTGGCGCCGTTCGAAATGGGCGTCTACGCCTGCAGCGAAATGTTCATCGATGGTTTCCTCGAACTGTACCGGCGCGGCATTCTCAAGCGGCGTGTATATGCCCACGCGGCGATCCAGCGCGGCCTGAATTGCGGCTGCATCACCGAAGACATCGATGCGCGCTACTTCGACTGGCTGCTCGAATGCGGCCTCGGCCCCGTCCTCGACGCAAGTGAATTCGCCGGCTTGCAAAAGGCCGGCCTGTTTCGCGACGGTGTGAGCTATGCCGGCGGACAGTTGCAGGCGCCGGACGGCACGCGCCACAGCGCGAACCTGGCCGATCCTGCCGCTCGCGCCGGGCTGCTGGCGCATTGTCTTGCGCCCGGATTGCGGCACGGCGTGTTGCTGCACGGTGGTTTCTTCATCGGCCCGAAGGCGTTCTACGCGGCACTTGCCGAAATGCCCGACGCCGAACGCAGTCGGTTCGACATGACCGGTGTGAACTACATCAACCAGCTCTACGGTCCCGAACAGGAACTGAAAATCCTGCAGCGCAGCGACGCGCGCTTCATCAACACCACCATGATGGTGACCCTGCTCGGCGCCGCCGTCTCCGACGGACTCGACAACGGCAGTGTGGTGAGCGGTGTGGGCGGCCAGTACAACTTTGTGGCGATGGCGCACGCGCTGCCGGGTGCGCGCTCCATCCTCGCCGTGCGCAGCACCCACAGCCGCGCGGGTAAAACGACCTCGAATATCGTATGGAACTACGGCCACACCACCATCCCGCGCCACCTGCGCGATATCGTCGTCAGCGAATACGGTGTCGCCGACCTGCGCGGCAAGGTCGATCACGAAATCATCGCCGCCCTCCTCAACATCGCCGACTCGCGCTTTCAGGAGGGGCTGCTGCAACAGGCCAAGGCCGCCGGCAAGATCGACCGCGCCTACCGGATTCCGGACGCGTATCGCAACAACACGCCCGGGGCGCTGGAAAGGCGGCTGGCGCCGTTTCGAAGCGAGGGCCTGTTCGCCGAATTTCCGTTCGGCAGCGAATTCACCGCCGACGAAGTCGTACTTGCCAGGGCGCTGCGGCGCTTGCAGTTGCGCACCGCCCGTCCCGCCGGCAAGGCGCTGGCCGTGCTGGCCGCGCTGTGGCCCGTTGCCGTTACCGAGCGCATGAAGCCCTGTCTCGCGCGCATGCGCCTGGACCAGCCCGATACCTTGCAGGACAAGATACTGCGCAATATGCTGGCGGCCGAAATCGCCGACGTCCTCGCGGCGAGCGGACTATGATGGTCTATCGTTGCGGTGCGGGTCAATGAACCGGATCAGGATCGAATCGTGAACACGAAATCGAATGCAGGCGAAGCCACGCGCGTCGAGCGCGACACCTTCGGCCCCATCGAGGTGCCGGCGGAACGGCTGTGGGGTGCGCAAACGCAGCGCTCGCTGGAACACTTTCATATTTCCACCG
>CAZCKI010000331.1:0-1120 GCA_964498815.1 uncultured Burkholderiales bacterium | reverse complement strand
AGAGGTGGTGCAGGCGCTGGTCGCGGTCAAGCGCGCGGCGGCGAAAGTGAATCGCGAGCTCGGCCTGCTGCCGGCGGCGAAAGCCGCCGCCATTATCGCGGCCGCCGACGAGGTGCTGGCGGGCCGGCACCCGCAGGAATTCCCGCTGTCGGTCTGGCAAACCGGCTCCGGCACCCAAAGCAATATGAACGTGAACGAAGTGCTGGCCAATCGCGCCTCCGAGTTGCTGGGCGGCGAACGCGGCACCAAGCGCCTGGTGCATCCCAACGACGAGGTCAACCTTGGCCAGTCGTCGAATGATGTTTTTCCGACCGCCATGCACGTCGCCGCGGCGCTAGCCATCAGCCGCGCGCTGCTGCCGGCGCTGACCCAACTGCGCGCCACCCTCGATGAAAAGGCCGTTGCCTTTCGAGACATCATCAAGATCGGCCGCACGCATCTGCAGGACGCGACACCGCTTACGCTGGGCCAGGAATTCTCCGGCTACGTGGCGCAGCTCGACTTTGCGGAGGGCATCGTGCGGGCCGCGCTATCGCCCCTGCAGCCCCTCGCCATCGGTGGCACGGCGGTCGGTACTGGCCTCAATACCCATGCGGAGTTCGGTGATCGCGTCGCGGCCGAGCTGGCACGCGATAGCGGCATGGGCTTTGTGAGCGCCGCCAACAAGTTTGCGGCGCTGGCCGCCAACGACGGCCTGGTAGCCGCGCACGGCGCCCTCAAGACGCTGGCGGTGGCGCTTAACAAAATCGCCAACGACGTCCGCTGGCTGGCCTCGGGGCCGCGCTCGGGCCTGGGTGAACTGAATATTCCCGAAAATGAACCGGGCAGCTCGATCATGCCCGGCAAGGTCAACCCGACCCAATGCGAAGCCTTGTCCATGGCCTGCTGTCAGGTAATGGCCAACGATGTCGCGGTCGGCATGGGCGGTGCTGCCGGCAATTTCGAGCTCAATGTGTACAAGCCCCTCATCATCCACAACTTCCTGCAAAGCGTGCGCCTGCTGGCCGACGGCATGGAGAGTTTCGACGCGCATTGCGTGCGCGGCATAGCGGCCAACCCGCAGCGCATCGCCGAACTGCTGGCGCGCTCGCTGATGCTGGTGACGGCGCTGGTGCCGCAC
>CAZCKI010000330.1:0-4283 GCA_964498815.1 uncultured Burkholderiales bacterium | reverse complement strand
GAAAGCCGTTGCACTTCTCTTTTTGTTCGAGCAGGAGATGCCGCATTATTGAGGCTTCGCCACCTCGGTATCCGACAATAACGATGGGATGATCGCGGAGAAGTGGATGCAACAAGGAGACCAATGCTTGATCAAGTCGAACGGTTTCTTCTTCGATATTCTTGTCCGTGTAATGATCAACAGAACCATGCAAATAGACTATTTGCGCATACCGTGGATTCGTTGAAAAAAGCGGGTGATCGTCGCCGGTCTTGATTTCTTCTACATGGTGTACATCTGGCACTGAGCGTGCCTGCGTTGCGATGATATTATCGAAATTGGTAGTGAGTACTGTCCTAATCCAGTTTCGCGCGAGTAGCTGCGCCAGAGCTATGTATCCCTCACTTGGCTGTATCTGGGGGCTTAAAATACGCCTGAAGAATTCACGCCGTCTTTCTTTTGGTCTAAGAATTTCATCGACGGCTCGGGGATACATTGCCCCGAGTGGTATCGCTGAATTGAACCAGCTATGTGAAGCAAACCAGCTCCACCAATCGCTGCGCATCAACGTGGGGTCGTCAATAATACGATCATGCAACTTACAATATCCCCATCTAGCAATTTCATTTACAAGACTAGATGCAACGGGAATCCCTGATCTTACAGACGCGCCAGCGCCGAGTAAGAACACTGGCCTAACGGGCTGCTTAAGCAGAGTTGCGATTGTCGTTGCTGGTACGCGGCTCGCGGTATCAGTCACTGGATTAATCAAATTCAGTTTCCTATGTCATCCGTTGTGCACGCAATCGGCCATCGACTTAGCTCGGAAGACACTGGGGGCAGGTCTAAAAACATGGCATTGCTACTCCGTTAGACCTAGTTTTTTGTTTATTGGCGTGGCAACTCAATTTTTGCTACGCCAATTTTGCTGCCATCAAATGAAATGCCTATGGCTCGAACGCCTTCGGCTTTCTTCTCCAATCCTTCGACATATTTGCAAAATGTAAGTTGTATATCCTTGTCGTCTCCCGAAGAATAGCAAAGAGAGACGCGTTTCATCTCGCTGATAATATTGCAGCACCCTACATAAATTGCCTCATGTTTAGCGATTGTCTCCTGGTACTTAAAAACCTGAATCACTGTAAGCCAAAACGGAAGTGAAGCGGCGCATCCCACAAACAATCCCCTCAACCCACTGGTGGAATGTTCCCAGCCGAATGAACTGACAAGAAATGCCGCAATACCACCCAGAGCACCAGAAAAAATTGCACTGAGAATGGCAATGTAATGGTACTGGCTAAATTTTGAAACTATGGTCAAGCTGCAGTTCCCACGAGATCTTAACTCGTGAAATAAAGAAACAAAAAAGGCTTTTTGATCTAAATTCTTAATAACTTCGAAGGCCTCGACGCCATCTTTTATTTTTAGTTCTTCGCGAATCTGATTTGCAAACTTGCGAGGGATCCACTCGCTGAGGCCATATGAAGTTAGAAATATTAGCGCGAAGGTGCCGAAGCAGATGGCCCAGAACTGCACGACCGAATCTAAAAGTAGTGGGCACATACGACCTCACAATTGGGGTCAGCGGAGTCGTGCATCTTGTTAGCTTGCCAACGAGTGGCGCGACATCAATCGTTGTCTTTTAGTTATATACCCATTCGATTCAGTCGTCTCCCACCCGACCGGGTGGGAAATCGTGCACTTGACCGACCTCAAAATCCTAGTCAATCGGCCAACTAATCTCCTTAGGCAAAGTCTCCACCTCCACCTCCTACGCCTCAACCTTCACCCCCATCGCATCCACCCCCCGCCACCAAGGCGTGACGATTTCGGCGGCGGCGGGTTCCACCGGCTCGCCTAGGTGCGATTTTTTTAGCTGGGCAGGTAAGGGTCCAACACACCCGACCGCCGGCTTTCGCCGAACCGGTGCGTGATGAGTACATACAGCCCGGCGAGGATCACGATGCCGGCGACGAAATCGAACCAATGCAGCCGGGAGATGGCGGTGAGGACGTCGGTGGCGCCGAAGCGCGAATCCAGGTCGTCCTGTTTGAGGATGTCGTCGTTGGACATGGCCATGATGGTGGTGAGCTCGTCGCGAATCGGCGCGATGACGGTGAAGGCCACCTGCTTGAATTTCTGCTCTTCGAGTTTGGAGGCCGCGCGCAACGCATCGCCGAACTCGGCTGTGCTATAGGCGGCCCGGTTCGCCAGAATGAATTGCGCCTGCGTGGCCTGGCGTATGCCCAAGGCAAAATTGTCGCCGGCGTCGTCGAGCGCGTTTCGGGTCTTGATGAACGGCGCTCGAATCGAGGGGTGATATACGGTCAGGTCGGCGTAGGCGGTTTCCAGGTCTTCGTCGAGCACGTTTGCGGCGATTTTTACATTGCTGGCGTAGACGTGGTCCCAGATGTAATCGCGGGTCGCTTCCATATCGAAGCGGCTGGCGCGGAATTTTTGGCTGGCTTCGATGTAGACGGGATTCAGGTTCTTCGACAGCGAGGCCTGCAGGGCTTGTACCCGCTCCAGTTTGGCGAGCGTCCTGGCGGCCGCGGTCCTGACGGTGTTGGCCTGGTCGCGCACTTTGGTGGCGCGGTCCTGATAGAGATTGACCGCGATGGTCAGGATCGATACGACGATGGCGAATGCCGCGATCAGATCACTGGTCTTGAGGGTCTTGTCCAACTTATTCGTCATTTGCGTCTCCCTGTGCCACCGGCGCGAGCGCCGTTGCCGATCGATGGCCCGCGGCTATCTGCAGCGGCCGTAGCCGCAGGCCTTTTGCGCCTGCTCGAGAAATTGCGTCCAGTCGGCGGCGATGCCCTGCTGCGCGCTGGCGAGTTTGATCGCCCCCTTCCTGACTTGCCAGGCCAGGTAGTTTTCGACGATGTCTTTCAGTCTGAAATAGCGCTTGGTCAGCGCGACGCCGGCGGGCCCGCACTGGGGCCAGATGTTGTCGAGCGAATCGGCGCCGCCCAGGTCGAGCGGAATCAGATGGTCCAATTCGCAGGTCTGGGCCGAGCCTGTGTTATTTCCCGGGCGGGGGATGCCGTACCACTCGTACACCATCATCCGGTCGGATTCGGTGGTGATGTCGTTGCGCAGCATTTTGGAGCTGAAGTTGGGGCTGCTCAGGACCTCGGCGGTGAGATACGGGTTGACTGCGCCGGGCGTGCATTGCGGGTCCGGCAGGGGGTAGCCATTGGCCTTGACGATCAACCGGCAATTGGCGCTTTTGCTGCGCTGCGCGATGGGGACCGATGCGCTGCTGACGCTTCTTTGCGCCGCGGCGAAAGGTGGGGCTTGCGCTTGTGCCCGGCCGCCGACGGCGATAGCGGCCAGCAAGATCAGGTTCGCCGCAACAACAAGACGCGTTTCGCTCATTTCGCCCCCTTCTCCGCCGGCGCCCGTATGCGGACGCCCGCAAACGCTCAATGTAGACCAAAAATTGGCGTTTGTGACCTACCTGAGTGGGTGGGTTTTTCAGTCAATCGGCCAACCCACCCCCTTAGGCAGAATTAAAGGGATCACGGTCGATTAGATCCGCCTAAATCGACCATGGTCCCCTTTTGCTCCGCGCACGGCCTACGCAGTTATTTGTTCTTTTCTGGCTTTGACTTCTCTGGAGCAGACTTTTCTGGCTTTGATTTTTCGGGAGCAGACTTTTCCGGCTTTGACTTTTCTGGAGCAGATTTCTCTGGCTTGGACTTTTCAGGAACAGACTTTTCTGGCTTCGACTTTTCGGGAGCAGACTTCTGTGGCTTGGACTTCTCTGGCGCCGGTTTCTGTGCCTTCGAATTATCAGATGAACTCGGTGTTGATGCGGCGTGCGGCTGCGCCTTTTGCGCTCGCTCGGCCGCACGTTGCTTTTCAACGATGGCATCGTTTCGCGCTTTCTCGGCTAGCGCCTTTGCCATTTCCTGTTCGGCCACTTGCGGCCCCGTCGGCTGTGCAACGCATCGGTCGGCTGACACAAGCACAAACGCGAGTACAACAAAAAAATGTGCGCAGATTTTATTCAATTGAACCTCCCTGTTGATAAATCGGGGTAGCCCCCATTTCTCTCTTTTTGAACGCCGGCGATCCCACAGCCAGTGGGAACGTTATATACCTGACTTATATAGCCTGTCTCCTACCCGAGCAGGTAGGCCCAACTAGTCAATCGGCCAACCCACCCCTTTCGGCAAAGTCTCCTCTTCCGCTTCCGCCGCCTCCGCTTCCCCCTTTACCCCCACCGCATCCACCCCCGCCACCAAGGTGTGACGATTTCGGCGTGGGCGGGTTCCACCGGCTCGCCCAGGCGC
>CAZCKI010000329.1:0-4284 GCA_964498815.1 uncultured Burkholderiales bacterium | reverse complement strand
ATTTCGTTTCGAGCAATTCGACGACACATGGGCGCTTTCGATCTTGCCCGCTTATGTATTCACACTGGACGGAGAGAGCAAATTTATCCAGTCGGAAAAAATTGGAGCGCTAACTACAAAGCGCTCATCGAGAGACTATAACTTGTCAGTTTTACACGATGTCGTTTTTTGGTGCCGAATCATTTCCGGTGGCAATGAAGAAGCGTTGTTTCCGATGTCGCTTGCATTGACCAATTTGGAAACGACGGATGATGAAAGGTACGCGGTCTCGGTTGAAATGGCATCGATGGTGCCGACGGTGGTTTTTCAAAGTTCGTCCGACTCTTTGCCACCTGACGACGCAGACGTGGCTATCTCAGCTGAAGAACTGCAATTGATTGAAGAGGAAATAGGCGTTGTGGCTGAGCATTTGCGTGAGGGCGAGGCACCGGATGCTTGATATTCGCATAGATGCACTGCCTACCCCGGAGCTTGAATTTGGAGGAACCGGCTACTACATTGATCCGCGGCAGGGGTTGATTGACGCGGGGCCATTTGATCTGCGATTCGGCCAGGCGCATCGCGCCCAAATTCGAGTTGCAATTGTTGGTCCAGCCTCAATGATTGCTGATGCCGCAATTTGGTTTGGTAAATGCAAGGCACGAATAGAATCGAACAATGAGTTCAATTCGTTCCCTGGATTCGACAGAATTTTTAGAAGTGAGCTCGTCGTCATGACAGACGTGGCCGGGCGCATTGAAAGGCAAAAGCTTGACCTCGCTCTGGCACAAAGCAACCCGCAGCGATTTGAAGCGGTTGTGCAGCTGTACTCAACTGCAATTGATCAAGCAAAGAAAGAATTGCTACCCAATGTCGTCGTTTGCTGTATTCCAGAAGATGTCGAGCGAAGCTGTTGGTCTATTGAGCACAGATTGAGCCAAACCGAGCGCTTGAAGCTACAAGCCAAGTTAAAGCAGGAGACAGATAGACAATTACAGTTACCGTTTGATTGGGAGCCAGAAGAGGCTGTTGAGGACCTTCTGTCGAGAGATCTTCGCAGGGCTATCAAGGCGCGAGCGATGCAACTTGGTATTCCTGTTCAATTGATCCGCACGAATACTATTGCAGAATTGCGGACAAATGAGGAAGCAGCCGTACGAGCGTGGAATCTGTGCGTAGGGCTTTATTACAAGGGCGGAGGTATTCCGTGGCGAATTCGAAATGATGGCCCTGAAACCTGTTTTGTCGGCGTCACTTTTCACCACTTGAGAACAACGCATCGTGCATTAGTGTTTTCCGCTTTGGCGCAGGCTTTTTCCTCAAATGGCGAGGGATTCGCACTGAAAGGCCAAGTTATTGAGCCAGATGGTAATTCGAGAAGAAGTCCGCATCTTTCCTTTGATCAGGCTAGTAAGTTGGGACGCCGAGTGCTTGAGCAGTATCAGCAGCGAATTGGCTCAATGCCGAAGAAAATGGTAATGCACAAATCGTCTCATTACGATGCCAACGAGCAAGCGGGATTTGCAGCGGCCTTTCGCGAGATACCCTTACTGCGATTGGTTACGCTGGCGCCTTCACCGGTCCGCCTTGTGACTCACGGCACCTATCCGCCGAGCCGTGGCACATTAGTGACAATTAATGAAGGGCGGAATTTTCTGTTTACCTCAGGGTACTTGCGACAAATAGCAACTTACCCTGGTCCCCATATACCGGCGCCGATTGAAATTAATATTGCAGGTGATCACAGCCATGGCGAAATTGTTGAGGCTGCGCAACAGACTCTTGCGCTAGGTAGACTAAACTGGAATACCTCGGATCTTCGAAGCAGTCAGCCGGTAACACTCGGTTTCGCAAGAAGGGTTGGCGGGATAATGGCGGAATATGGCTTCGATGAAAGCTCATCCCCAGACCCTAGCTATCGGTATTACATGTAGTGGTGTGGGGACGTTGAGGGCCAGGGTCAAGTCTAGAAAAGCGAAATCGAGGGCCAAGTCTAGCAAAGTAGCATTGCTATATTTCTGGGCCTGATCCTGACGCCAAATGGGGCCGTTCTCAAAGCTGCGGTGTAATTCCCACCCAAGCAGGTAGGAGACAAGCGAGAAGGGCGCCACTATAGTATTCGCTCGACAGCAATCGCAATCGATGGAGCGCCCATGCGAATACTCCTGCGTTTCTGCACCTTGGCCTGCGCGATCGCGCTCATCACGATCACCGAGGCTGCGCCGCCGTCCGCTGCTACCACTGCGCCACTTAATTCAGCCATCACTGGTTCCACCCAGCCGGGCGTCAAGGCCGGCGATACCGATAGCGCCGTACGCGCGAGCGGCGAACCACAGGTCAAGGTGAGCCTGGAACTGGCAAAAATGCTCGCCAAATCGATCGAGCCAGATCACCTGGGCGACTTGATCAAGATCGGCCTTCCCATCGTCGGCGCAATCATTGCGGCGATTATCGGCATGCGCGCCGCGACGCGAACGGCGGAAACACAGCGGCAAACGACACTGGACGCAGCGAGGGAAGGCCACCGGGCGGAATTCGCCAAGGAGTACGGCAATCGTCTGTCGGCCCGCTTCGACTCGCTGGTGGCCAGCATCGACGTTTTCTACGAGCGGTTTTCGGCCTACATAACGGCCGTGATGAACGCGATTGAAACCAAGCCAGAAGAAGGCTATACGACGGAAAAGCTCATTGAGATCAAGAAATGCGAGTCGGAGTGCTATGGCGCGTTTCTGGATTTGGGTAAAGCCGAATCAAAATTACTGATCGTGGGTGAGGCCACCCTGCACGGCGAGTTTCGCAGCTTTGCTGAAACCGCTCGGGAGATGTACAGAGACATCCGCATCGGCGACGAGTCCCTGAAGGTACCGGAGATCGAGAAGAGAATCCTGGCCTTTCGGGAAATGCGCAGGGACTTGCTGTTGAAATTGGGGAATGCCGAGAAGGCTTGGTGGCAGAAGTCCTAAGAATTGATGTGCAGCCGCAGCGCCGGCCATGTGACAATGCGGCCTTCGACCTCAAGGAATCGCTCGCAATGCACCCGGCCATCCATCGCTTGTGGCGATCGGCATTTGCCCTCGCCGCCATCGCAGCCCTCTCCCCCGCCGTCCACGCCACCAAAACAATCTGCACCGCGCTCGCCGATGCGCACACCGGGCAAATGTTGCTGAAGCAAGGCCGTTGCGAGGGGCGATTCACCCCGGCCTCGACCTTCAAGATCGCCATTTCCCTGATGGGCTACGACTCCGGTTTCCTGAAGGACGAACGCGTGCCGACACTGCCTTTCAAGGAGGGCTACGCCGATTGGGGCGGCGACAACTGGAAGCAGCCCACCGATCCGCAACGCTGGATCACCTATTCGGTGGTTTGGTATTCGCAGCTCGTCACGCAATCGCTTGGCGAAGTGCGCTTCCGGAAATACTTGAACGATCTCGAATACGGCAACCGCGATGGTTCCGGCGACCCTGGGAAAAACAACGGCCTCACCCGCGCCTGGCTCAGTTCGTCGCTGAAGATTTCACCGGTCGAGCAGCTGGCCTTGCTGCGCAAGATCGTGCAGCGCAAGCTCCCCGTCACCGCGCACGCCATGGAAATGACCAGCCGGCTCACGCTGATCGAGCCACACCCGGATGGCTGGGAAATCCACGGCAAGACCGGCAGCGGCTCGCCGCCCGGGCCGGATGGCCGCTACGATGTCACGCGCGCCTACGGCTGGTTCGTCGGCTGGGCCACCAAGGGCCCGCGCACGGTCGTCTTTGCCCGTCTCGACCAGGACGACAAGGAAGAAGCGGGCGCGCCCGGCATACGCGCGCGCGACGCACTGCTGAAGGAACTGCCGGCGCTGCTCGCGGCAAAGTAAGTCCGGCGCGACGGTTGCAGTGCCTTGCGGAGCAGGCAACGTAGCATTGCTGTCCAGGCCGGCTACCCCTGCGGATAAGGCCTTCCATCCTTATGCACAAACCGCCCGTCGGCATTGGCGCTCATCATGTCGATGTCGGAGCAGGTGGTGAGGTCGGCGGGCGAGCGCGAACCGATTTCGAGATAGACCGCCATTGCGCCCGATCTATTGATCATGTGATGGCCGTTGCCGGTGCCTTTGCGAAAGGCCGCGCAATCGCCGGCGCGCAGCAGCGTCTCGCCGCCGTCTTCGATCAGCGTCAGCTCGCCTTCGAGCACATAGACGAATTCGTCCTCGTGCGAGTGCCAGTGGCGCTGGCTCGACCAATTGCCCGGCGGCAGGCGCGTGAGATTGACCCCGAAATCGGCGAGCCCGCCGGCGTTGCCCAGCCGTTGCCGCAGGCGCTCGGC
>CAZCKI010000328.1:0-4312 GCA_964498815.1 uncultured Burkholderiales bacterium | reverse complement strand
GCGGCGTGTAGGCTTCGAAGCGGTAAGCCCAGCCCCACAGGTGCTCGAAGCGGCGGCGATCCCACACCACCGGGTCGAACGGAGCCAGCAGGCGCACCCTGTCCTCGACGGCTGCTTCGGCAGCCAGCAGTGCCGGCGGCAATATCCAGGTTTCGCCGTCGACGCGAAGGCTCGCCAGTTCCCCTTTTGCGAGCAAGGCCTCCACGCGACGGCCATGATCGACGGCGGAGCTGCGCGCTACCACCGCCAGCAGAGTCCGCAGGGTGCGCTGCGGCAGCGGCGCATACAGATTCACCAGCAAGCGAATGCTGTCATCGGCGCGACGCGCGGGCGGCAGGGTGGCGTGCCGCTCGATCACCGGTGCGTAGATGCGAATGCCGGCCTCGCGGCGCGCGACGCGCGCCTTGCCGGCGCGATGCAGGGCGTCGAGCATCAGCGTGGTTGCCGAAGAAGAACCGCCCCAGCCGTTCTCGCGCGCACCGGCGCCAAGTGCCTGTTCCAGGTCGCGTGGATGGACTTCACCTTGCTCGCTCAGGTAACGCAGCACCTTGCGGCGCAGGGCGACGTGCCCGTCGAGAAATACCTGCCAGCGAAACGTCTGCCTTTGCAGCGCCGGGATGGAGGGATAGACCAGCGGGCGGTGCCCTGCGGGGAAAAAACCGTAGTTGTGGAACATGCCTTCAAACACCGGAAGTTCGGCGTAGCGGCGCTCCAGGTCGTCGCTGCGATAGCCGCCCACGCGCTGGCGCAGGATCAGGTCCTGGGCGCGCGCGGGTGCGCGGATCGGATCGGCCTGCACATAGCCGAGTCGCGCCACCGCGTGGGCGAGGTCGTCGGTTTCGAACAGCGAATGGCTCGCGGCGAGCCGCCGGATCTGGGCTAGCGTGGTGGCCATGCCTGTCGGTTCAGCGTTCGTCGATGGAAGGATACGGATACAGCATATTGAGCGACATGCTCTGGCCGGAGGTCTGCACCATGCGCACGTGCTCGCGCCGCAACAGGCGCGCATGCGCAACACCGCAGCTGTGCGCGATCATTTCGATTTCCTTGTTCATGCCCTTGGCGTAATTGGCCACGCGCTCGAACTTCTCCTCGACTACCAGCCCGCGCTGCAGCCGCTCGTTGTGGGTGGTGATCCCCGTCGGACAGGTATTGGAATGGCAGCGCAAGGCCTGGATACAGCCCAGCGAAAACATGAAGCCGCGGGCGGTATTGACGAAATCGGCGCCGCAACAAATGGCCCAGGCGGCGCGCGATGAAGTGACCAGCTTGCCGGAGGCCACCACGCGGATGCGCTCGCGCAGACCCGCCTCGATCAAGGCATCGATTACGCGCGGCAAGGCTTCTTCGATGGACAGCCCCATATGGTCCGCCAGCGCCTGTGGCGCCGCACCCGAGCCACCCTCGCCACCGTCGACCACAAAAAAATCCGGCGCGAATTCGAGGCCGCGTGCGTTGATGCGCTCGCCCAGTTCCTTGACGAAACCCCAGCCGCCGATCGCCGTCTTGATGCCGACCGGCTTGCCGGTAAGCTCGCGTACGCGCGCGATCTTGTCGAGCAACTGATCCATGTTCGCGGCATCGCGGTGGCGATTGGGACTGATCGAGTCCTTGCCCTCCGGGATACCGCGAATGCCGGCGATTTCGGCCGTCACTTTCACTCCGGGCAGCACGCCGCCCTTGCCCGGTTTGGCGCCTTGCGACAGCTTGATCTCGAAAGCGCGCACGGTTTCCAGAACGGCGATTTCGCGGATCTTTTGCGGATTGAAATTGCCTTCCAGGTCGCGCACGCCATAGTTGGCCGTGCCGATTTGCATGATGACATCGCAGCCGCCTTCGAGGTGGTGCGGCGACAGGCCGCCCTCGCCGGTATCCATCCAGCAACCGGCCAGGGCCGCACCCTTGGAGAGCGCGCGCACGGCGGGTCGCGAAATGGCGCCGTAACTCATGCCGCTGACGTTGACCAGGGACTTGGCCAGGAAGGGCTTCTGGCAATGCCCTTCGCCGACCGAAAGCGGCGGGGTCGGCAAGCGATCCTCTTCCAACACCGGGAAACCCGCGTTCACGAATATCAAGGCACCCGGCACCCGCAAATCGTAGGTGGAGCCGAAACCGATCAGCCCGGCGCCGTCCTCCTGCTTGGCGACCCGGTACACCCAGGAACGGGTGGCGCGGTTGAAGGGCATTTCCTCGCGGTCGTTGGCGAAAAAGTACTGGCGGAAGAACTCCCCCTGCCGCTCGAAAAAATAGCGGAAATGGCCGATGATGGGGTAATTGCGCAGGACCGCGTGCTTCTTTTGCGTCACATCCTGCACGTACACCCAGGACAGGAAGATCAGCAGCAGCACGATCAAGCCGATCGCGATCAGGCCGCCCACACCGATTTGCCAGCTTGTCATTTCGCTCCTCCGTCACGCCGATCTCGCGGCGTTTATCCTGTTTTTTGGGACGGATCTTCGGCCTGGGACCCTATCTGTCGCACCGCGGGAATTGCGGCTTGCAAAACGACAGCCCACTACATAGTATAGGCGGGCTTTGAGCGGTTCCGGTTGGCGTGCCAGCGGGGCCGGGGGATAATAATATTCTTGACGAGGTTTTCCATGCGTATCCGGTCTTTCCTTGCGGCTGTGGCGGTGGCCCTTCCGTTCAGCGTGTCGGCACAAAAGCCATCGGTAATCCCGGTGGAGACTTTCATGAAGCGCCCGGAGTTCGTGGCAATGTCGATTTCGCCTAAGGGCGACCGGCTGGCCGCGCTGTCGCCGTACAAGGGGCGCGACAATCTGGTGGTGATCGATCTGGGCAAGCGCACGCGCACGATAATCACCTCCTTCGAAAATTACGATGTGGTCCGCTTCAACTGGATCAACAACGACCGCATCCTGCTGTCGGTAGCCGACGGCAAGGATGCGCTGGGGCGCATCACCTTTGCCGGCAATTTTGCCGTCGATGTCGACGGTAACAATTTTCGCGACCTGTCCAAGCTGCGCGGCTTGGCGCCGGTCACCAGCCTGCCGGGCGATACCGAAGGCGAAATGCTGGTGGTCATGAGTGAGCGCAGCAGATTTGCTTCAGACATCTACAAGCTCAATACGAAAACCGGGCGTTCCACCATCGTCACCTTTGAAAACCCGGGCGAAGACAACGGTGGTTGGGTGCTGGACTGGGATCGGGTGCCGCGTGTGGTCACGACTCTCAATCGAGACACTACCGTCACCACGGTCTGGTATCGCGACGGCGCCGACGGCAAATGGGAAGCGCTGCTGACCAATCCGCCCGACGAAGCCGCCGATACGATCGACGTGCTCGCGTTCGACTCCGATAACAAGACCCTGGTCGTTGCCTCGAACATCGGCCGCGACAAGTACGCCCTGTACAAATTCGACCCCAAGACCAAGAAGCTCGGCGACCTCATATTTGAGCACCCGATGATCGACATCAAGGGCGGACTGGTCTTCAACCGGAAAGCTCGCACCGTTGCCGGCGTCACCTATCAGGCGGAGGTGACGCGTACCAAATGGTTCGACCCGAAGATGGACATGTTGCAAAAGCAGATCGACTCCACCCTGAAGGGCAACAACAACCAGCTGAGCTTTAACGCTGATTCCGACAACGGTCGTATCGTAATCAACTCGTATTCGGATACGGATCCCGGCCGCAATTACCTATACGACGCCACGGCGCAGGCGATCGAGCCACTGCCAGAACATCGTCCCTGGATCAAGCCGGAAGACATTTCGCCGCGCAAGTTCATGCCCTATACGTCGCGCGACGGATTGACGATTCCGGCCTGGGTCACCATCCCCAAGGGAACCGAAGGCAAGAATCTTCCGTTGATCGTCAATATCCACGGCGGCCCGAACGTGCGTGTGTATTCGGACAATCCCTGGGCGGCGAGTTATACCGAGGCGGTGTTCTTTGCCAATCGGGGCTACGTCGTGCTGGAGCCAGAGCCGCGTGCCTCGACCGGATTCGGCCGCAAGCACCTGAGCTCCGGCTACAAACAATGGGGCCGCGCCATGCAGGACGACATTACCGACGGCGTGCTCTATCTCATCAAGCAAGGCATCGTCGACAAGAACCACGTCTGCCTGTTCGGCGCCAGTTACGGCGGTTATGCAACGCTGCAGGGCCTGGTCAAGGAGCCGGAGCTGTTCCGCTGCGGCATACCGTGGCTCGCCGTCAGCGACCTAATGATGTTGCAGACCGAGACCACCAGCGACTCCAATAACTCTCGCGCCAATATGGACGTGTTCTACAACCGCACCATCGGCAATCGCAATACCGAGCGTGCATTGCTGGAAGAAGTGTCACC
>CAZCKI010000327.1:0-4336 GCA_964498815.1 uncultured Burkholderiales bacterium | reverse complement strand
GACCAATGCGCCGCCGGTGATGAACCTGTACGAAGACACCGAGTTTGTCTTCAACACCCAATACGATTTCAAGAATCGCTTTGCCGGCGAGCCGGAGTACTTCAGCGGCAAGGGCGAGCAGAAGGGGTTGTTGCTGGAAACGAATTTCGTCGCGGACGCCGTCAATCTGCCGCTGATCAGCGCCAAGGAGCGCGGTGCCGGCGGCGGGCATATTCGGTTCAACCTGGCCAAGGGCTCGATGAATTGCCACATTTCGCAATTTCCGACCTGTACTTACAAGAAAGGTCACGCCCACGGGCCGGGTGCGCACGTCATCATTCTGTCCGGCGACGGCTACAGCCTGATGTGGCCGGAAGGGGAAGCGCCGAAAAAGTACGATTGGCACCTGGGCTCGATGATCGTGCCACCGAACATGTGGTTTCACCAGCATTTCAATACCGGCGCCGCTCCGGCGCGCTACCTCGCCTTCAAGCACGAGTCGGTGTCGATTCGCAACGCCCAGGGGGTTCCCAAGGCCTGGATCAGCCGCCGTATCGGCGGCGACCAGATCGACTACGCCGATGAGAGCAAAGAGGTGCGGCAACTGTTTACCGACGCCCTCGCCAAACACGGTATGGCGCCTCGCATGGACGAGGCCTACCAGGCGGAACTAGTTGATCTTCCAGCGCTTTCCTAGGCGATACGCGAAACTGTTGCATAAAACATACAAAGCTGGATTTCAAGACCGGGGAGCATGCGGGAAAGGCCGGTTCGTGGTAACTTACATTCGAAGATAACTGTCTGTTCTATATAGAGGAACCGAGACGGTTTGAAGAGATTGCAGGCAGTGCAAAAAATTCTCGATAGCTTACTTTTTTGAAACTCCGGAGGAGGAACGATGAATAACAGAAAAATACTGGCAGTTCTGGTCGCGGGATCGTGTGCTGCGCCGCTGTTGGCGTCCGCGCAAGAAAATTCCGTGGTCATTTACGGCCGTCTCTATCCCCAATTTACCTCCATCAGCACCTCCGGTGCGACCCAGGTCGGCACCGCGGTCAGCACACTGGTAGCCGCCCCGACTGCGGCGACCGCCGTTGAACTGCCTAGCCACAATGAAGTGCAGGCCTCCAATTCCCGTCTTGGCTTTCGCGGTACGGAAAATCTGGGCGGCGGCTGGCAAGCCTTCTTCCAGGTCGAATCGACCATTCCGCTCGACGCCGGCGGCGGCACTTTCGGCAGCCGCGATACCTTTGTCGGAATCATGGGACCCTGGGGTTCGGTCAAGCTCGGCAATATGGACACCGTGTACAAGAACCTGGGCGACCAGTTGAGCTTCCTCGGTGTCTCCAGCGGCAACTTCGTTTCGAACAGCAACGTGCTTTCCAAGCAGGGCTTCGGTACCAGTTCAAGCGGCAGCTTCCACTTGCGTCGCGCCAATTCTATCCAATTCGAATCGCCGGAGATGGGGCCCGTAACGTTGCTGGCGCAATATTCGCCTGATGAAGCAAAGTCGGCGACGCGCAATGCGACATTGTGGTCCTACGGATTTCGCTATGGCGGTGGCAAAGGGAAAAAAGGCGGTCTGACCGTGGCGTTGGCTGCAGAACGGCATAACGATTTATTCGGCGGATCCAACAATGTGCCGGCTGCACTTTCCAATGCAGCGGTGACCACGGCTCACTCCAAAGACACCGCAATTCGCGGCACGGTTTCCTACGGCTTCAACGAAGGCAAGACTACGGTTGAAGTGAATATGGCAAACATCAAATACCTTGAGTCTGGCGGCACGGTGGGGCGATTTGAATCGTACAAGCACACCACGTACTCCGTTGCGCTTGAGCACAATGTTGCTGCTTGGCAAATCGCAGCGTCTTACGTTCATTCTGCAGCTGGCACCTGTAGTCTGATCGGCGGCGCCAATTGTGATACCAGCGGACTTGATGGCAGCATGGTTGCCTTGGGTACTCGTTACAATTTTTCGAAACGTACCAGCCTGTTTGCCATGTGGGCGCGCGTCACCAACGGCACCTCGGCGCGTTACAACAATCTGGCGACGGGCAGCCCGAATACCGGCTCCGATATCACGCAGCTGGCGGGGGGTATACAGCATTCGTTCTAGCATATTCGAGTACCTAGCAGCGAAAAGTGCCGGTATTCCGGCACTTTTCATTTTGACCGGCGGATTTTGTTCCAGCCGGGGGAACGGGGCGCGATTGCGACGTTCTAACGATTCATATTGCCGATTCTCCGGCAAAGGCGGCACCATGCGCATGGGCAGTAGATTGAATTTGCTTCGCGGCCTGTTCGGCTTTTGCGCCGCGTTGCCTTTTGCGGTCGCCTGCGCCCAGGCCCCTGCCGTCGGCGCGTCGCTCAAGGACATTTACTCCTATCAGGGCGCGGACCGCGACCAGAAACTGGCAGCCATGGCCCGCAAGGAGGGCGAGGTCACCATTTACACCTCGCTCAATTTGAAGGACTCCCTGCCGATCACCGAGGCCTTTGAAAAGAAATACGGCATCAAGGCATCCGTATGGCGGGGCGGCAGCGAGAAAGTGGTGCAACGTTCGATCACCGAGGCCCGTGCCGGGCGCTTTACGGCCGATGTCTACGAAACCAACGGTCCGGAAATGGAGATTCTCTATCGGGAGAATCTGCTCGACAATTTTTTCAGCCCTTCGCTCAAGAATATTCCCGCCGCAGTTATTCCGCCGCACCGGCAGTGGATCCCGGACCGGCTCAATTTTTTTGTTCTGGCCTACAACACCAAGCTGGTCAAGCCGGAAGAAGTGCCGGCTCGCTACGAGGACCTGTTGCAGCCTCGCTGGATCGGCAAGATCGGCATCGAGGCAGCCGATACCGACTGGTTTGCCGCGGTCGTGCACGGCATGGGCGAAGCCAAGGGCCTGGAGTATTTCCGGCGCCTTTCGGAAATGAAGCCGCAACTGCGGACCGGCCATACCCTGATTGTGGAGTTGATCGCCTCGGGCGAAATTCCGGTGGCGATTGCCGTATATAACCACGCCGTAGAGCGCCTGGTGCAAAAGGGTGCGCCGATCCGCTGGAAAGCGCTGGAAACGACGTACGGACGTCCCAATGCGATCGGCGTATCACGCCGGGCTCAGCATCCCTATGCCGCGTTGTTGTTCGTCGATTTCATGCTGTCCAAAGAGGGCCAGGAGCTGATCAAGCAGCACATGCGGGTGCCTTCCAACAGTCTGGTGGACAGCCCGTTGAACAAGTTTCCCTACCGAATGATCGATCCGGTCTGGATTCTGGATGAAGGTGGGAAATGGGATAAGCGCTGGTCCGACCTGTTCCTGAAAGGGCAGGCCATTGGACGTGGCAATGATTAGCCGAGTCGCCTGGCCGGCAGCAAAACAACGGGGGGAAACGACAATGAATTCCGATCGAACCAAACTCATCCGCAGGCAGTGGCAGCGGGTATTGGCCGGCGCCTTGCTGGCGGCGATGCTGGCACCAGCAGCCGCCGTCGAACCGACGCCGCTCATGGCCGAGCTCGCCAAATTGAGCGGTCCAGACCGCATGAAGAGGTTGATGGAAGGCGCCCGCAAAGAGGGCGAACTGACTATCTATACGTCTGCGCCGACCGATGATATGGCGGTACTGACAGGTGAATTCGAAAAAAAGTACGGCGTCAAGGTGAAGGTGTGGCGCGCCAGTTCGGAAAAAGTCCTGCAGCGCGGCGTCACCGAGGCCCAGGCCAAGCGTTTCGATGTCGATATATTCGAAACCAACGGCCCCGAGGTGGAGGCGCTACACCGCGAGCAATTGCTGCAGGAAGTGGTGTCTCCGGCATTGGCCGACCTGTTGCCGCAGGCGATCCGCCCGCACCGCGAGTGGGTAGGCTCGCGCATCAATATCTTTACCGCCGCCTACAACACCAAGCTATTGCGCAAGGAAGACCTCCCCAAGAACTATACCGACCTGCTCGATCCCAAATGGAAGGGCAAGCTCGGCATCGAGGCCGAGGACCTCGACTGGTTCCAGGCCATCGTGTCACTGCTGGGCGGCGAGGAGAAGGGCCTGAAGCTGTTCCGCGACATCGTCGCCACCAACGGCCTGTCGGTACGCAAAGGCCACACTTTGCTCACCAATCTGGTCGCCTCGGGCGAGGTGCCGATCGCGTTGACCGTATACAACTACAAGGCCGAGCAACTGAAAAACAAGGGCGCGCCGATCGACTGGTTTACGGTCGGCCCGGTAGCGATTGCCCGTATCAATGGTCCCGGCGTTGCGCGCCGCGCGCCGCACCCCCACGCCGCGGTGCTGTTTCTCGAATTCGAGCTGACCGACGGACAGGAAATCTTCGTCAAACGCGATTTCGCCCCTGCCAGCA
>CAZCKI010000326.1:0-4350 GCA_964498815.1 uncultured Burkholderiales bacterium | reverse complement strand
GTTTGGGGCGCATCGCGGCGTTGCGAGCCCTTGCAAGGGATGACCCTTGCTGCGGCCTCGCGCCTAGCGCTGCACCCCAAACGCCTTAGTCGCACACGTATTTCAGGGTGTTAGGGGCTCTAATGTCTTTCACGAGGGGAGTCGAATCATGTCGAATCTGGCCAAAAAGCTGGCGATGCTGGGCATTGTCGGTGCGGTGATCGTGGTGGCGCTGTTATGTATCGAATCGAAGGTAGCCGAGCGAAGTAGCCGGCGCGACCAGGTGGTCGAGCAAATCGCGGCAGAATTCGCCGGCGCACAGGAATTGGTCGGCCCGCTGGTGATGATCGAGTTCCCGGACAAGATCGGCTACAACCGCGACAAAGAAAAGGTGCTCGAGCGCGTGCCGCCACTGTTCGTGCGTCCCGGCAAGCTGGCAGTGGCGGGGTCGGTCGCGGCGGAGCAGCGCTATCGCGGCCTGTTTCGCGCGCGCACTTTCGAAGCGGCATTGACCCTCAACGGTGAATTCCTGTTTCCGGATCTGAGCGAGCGTCCGTTCGTGCGTGCGCGACTGGTGTTCGCGGTCGCCGATGCGCGCGGCATACGCGAATTGCAACTGACCGACGAGGCCGGGCAGGCATTGGTGGTGAAACCCGGCGGTTCGATCGAGGAAATGCCGGGCATCAACGTGCAGTCCGAGCTCGACCGGCGCATCGTCGTTCCCGCGCGTTCGTGGAAATTTCACGCGAACCTCAAGATCGCCGGTAGCGGTGCCTTTGCGGTGGCGCCGGTCGGCGAGGCCAACACCATCGAATTGACTTCATCGTGGCCGCACCCGAGTTTTATCGGCGAATTCCTGCCCGCTTCGCGCAGCATCGATGCGACCGGCTTCGCCGCCAAGTGGCAGGTCAACGATCTCGCCACCGGCGGACAGGACATGCTGCCGCGTTTTCGCGCGCCCAGCCAGGTCAAGTTGCGCGGCGCCTCCCATCCGGCGGAGGTGTTCGGCGCGCGGCCCCTCGCGGCGGTTGCATTGCTCGACCCGGTCGATCCCTACGTGCTGTCCGATCGTGCGGTGCGTTATGGCTTCCTGTTCGTACTGATCACGCTGGCGACGGTTTTGCTGTTCGAGGTGTTGCAAGGGGCACGCATCCATCCGATGCAGTACCTGCTGGCCGGGCTCGCGGTGACGGTGTTTTTCATGCTGCTGTTTTCGCTCTCCGAGCACTTCGACTTTGCGTTGTCGTACGCTGCGGCGGGCCTCGCCTGCGCCGTCCTGCTCGGCTATTACGGCGCCTATATGCTGGAGTCGAAGGCACGCGGACTGGTGTTCGGCATTGGCGTGGCCGGCTTGTATGGCCTGATGTACGTGCTGCTCACGCTGGAAGACACGGCGCTGCTGGTCGGTGCAGTCGCCCAGTTCCTGGCGCTGGCGGTTGCGATGGTGCTGACGCGTCGTCTCAACTGGTATGCGGTCGGCGAACAGCAGGGTTATCGCAAGCCGCTAGAGACCTGATTTCGCGCGGGCGGCGTGATTGGGCGAAAATGGCGGCATGCCTGCCGTCAAAAAAACGCCCAGCCCCGCCGCCATTGTCAGCGCTGCCGCCCGCCTGGCGGCGGGAGAATTGGTGGCATTGCCGACCGAGACCGTCTACGGGCTCGGCGCCGATGCCACCAGCCCGGACGCGGTGAAAAAGATTTTTGCCGCCAAGGGCCGGCCCGCCGATCACCCGCTGATCGTGCACCTCGCCAAGGACGCCTCGATCGGCCCCTGGACCGACCAGCCGCCAGCGACGGCGAACCGGCTGATCTCGCGCTTTTGGCCGGGTCCGCTCACGCTGATCCTGAAGAAATCAGCGCGCATCCCGATGCTCGTCACCGGCGGCCAGGATACCGTCGGGCTGCGCTGCCCCGCGCACCCGGTGGCGCAGGCACTGTTGCACGAATTCGCCAAAGTCGGTAGCGGCCTGATCGCAGCACCTTCGGCCAATCGCTTCGGCCACGTCTCGCCGACCACGGCCCAACACGTGCGCGACGAATTCGGCGCAAAGCTTCTGATACTGGATGGCGGACCCTGCAAGGTGGGGATCGAATCCACCATTCTCGATCTGTCCCGCGCGCGGCCGGTGTTGCTGCGGCCGGGAGCAATCTCGCGCGAAGATTTGGCGGAAGTGCTCGGCGAAATGCCGCAAAGCCGCGACGATCCGACCATCGATGCCGATGCGCCGCGCGTGTCCGGGTCGTTGGCGGCCCACTACGCGCCGATGACGCCGCTGCGATTGGTGGCCAGCGCCGCGCTCAATGCCGAGATGGAAGCGCTGCTCGCGGCCGGGCAGCGCGTCGCCGTGCTGGCGTTCGCCACCAAACCGCGCCTGAAGCCTTCGCCCGCCGGGGTCGGTGTGCGCAATGCACGGCCGCTGGTGTGGATCACCGCCGCCGATGACGCGGCCGGCTATGCGCAAAATCTCTACGCGAACCTGCGCACACTCGATGCCGCGGCGACTTCCGTAATACTGGTGGAAACGCCGCCTATTGCGGCACCCTGGGAGGCGGTCAATGACCGGCTCGGCCGCGCCGCCACCGGCTCCGGCCATCGCCCGTCAAGGCGCTGACGAAAACGTAAAGTGCTCGGTGCCGGTCACGGCGCCATCGGCGCCTCGTGTGCGTTCCTCGAAGTGTGCGTGTCCGGTCCGGTCGAATGCCGCCACTGTCGAACAACGCGTGCCGTAACGCTCGCCGCGAATGAGGATAGGCGCCAATACGCGTTCGAATTCGATGCCGACGCCGGTATCCGGCAAGGCCTCGTCGGCCACACCGGTGGTATCCGAAACCACGTCAAAAAATGGCTGCAGTGCGCCATCGTTCCAACCACGCGCCAGCAGGTCTTCCACGCCGGCCTTGGCGCGCTTCACCTTGGGCCAGGGTTCATCGAGCAGGTGATTGGAGAGTGCGTGCACACCGGGCGGCACATCGAGAATCTCGCCTTCGCGGCTGCCGAAGTAGCAAAGCGACCCGCCGTCGCCCAGCAACAGGTTGAATGCATTGTAGCGTTGCGCGGCGGGGGCCAGCGCGGAGAGGAATTCGCGCGGTGACACGGCGCCTTCCAGGAAATCCACCACCAACGCGCCACGTGAAGGCTTGTCGCTATCGCGCTCGGCCGGGTCGCGGAAATTGGTGATGGCGGCAAAGCGTCCGGCGCGGGTGACCCCCAGCCAGGTGCCGCCGGCCTTCAGATCGCGGCCGGCGAGCAACGCCGGCCGGTCCGGCCACCAGTGCGCGGGAGCGGCGGCTCGGTCGCGCCACTCGTCGCGGTTGGCGGCGACGATCAGGGGAAATCCAGCGTGGGCCTTCCAGGCGAAAACGATCAGGCACATGCCCTCATTCTGGCATGCGCCGGGGGGCCCCGCTCAGGCGGGTATTGCGCGCGCCGCCTTGCGATACATCTCGTTGTCCTCGCCGTCGCTCATCACAAAATCGCGGATGCGCATGATGCGGGAGCGCTTGAGGCGGCTTTCGATCGCTTCGTCGAGGCTGGTACCGTTGGCGGTCAAGGTCTCGGCCACCGAAAGGAAGGCGGATACCGCAGCCGGGTCAAAGGCGCTACCGGAAAGCGATTGGATCATACGCAGGGCATCGCCTTCGGTCCAGGCGTGCTTGTAGGGGCGTTCGTGGGCGAGCGCGTCGAATACGTCGGCCACCGCGGTAATGCGGCCCGCCAGTGGAATCGCTTCACCCGCCAGTCCCTGCGGATAGCCCGCGCCGTCCCAGCGCTCGTGGTGGCTCATCGCCACTTTTTCGGCGATGCGGATTTGCGGGGTCTTGCTGCGCGACAGCAGGCGCGCGCCCATCACGGCGTGGCGGCGGATCACTTCGAATTCGGCGGGGGTGAGTTTGCCCGGCTTCATCAGGATGTGATCGGGCACGCCGATCTTGCCGATGTCGTGCAGGCGCGCGGCGATCTCGATGCTGTCGGCTTCCATCGCCGACAGGCCCATTTCCAGCGCGATCAGGTTGGCCCATTTGCCGACGCGGTAGCAGTGCATGCCGGTGATGTCGTCGCGCATTTCCGCGGCGACGGCGAGGCGCTCGAGCACTTCCACCTGCGAATCGATAAGACTCTTGCGAAGAGAGGCCGTACGCAAGCGGAAGTCGTTGTGATTGAGGCCTTCGGCGGCGATCAGCGCCGATTCCTTGCTGTCGCGATCGCTCAGGCCCAATTCCGCCAGACGGTCGCGGGCCAGGTCGAGATTGACGCGATCGCTGATGGCGGACAGGCGCTGCAAATACTTGAGCGCCAGGTTCGGATTGCCTTCCTTTTCATAAATCGTCACCAGCGCCGACAACGCTTCCTTGGCGAGACTGTTGTCGACG
>CAZCKI010000325.1:0-4365 GCA_964498815.1 uncultured Burkholderiales bacterium | reverse complement strand
GACGTGGCTCCCGAAGATGCATCCATCGCCCTCCGCCGGAACCGCCGGCGTGGGCCACACGCCGACAGACTGTCCGGTGATCGAGCAGCTTGCCGGCGTCGCCGCGGCCGCCGCACCGGAAATAGCCCCGGCCTCTTCCGATGCGTATTGATAGGGATTGGTGGAATTGCAGCGCTGATAGTAGTAGCCGTAGTTGCCGTCGTAGGTAGGCGCGCGGCCGATCAGGGGCGGTGCGCATAAGCGGCTGCCGCCCTGTTGCGCGCAGACCGTGGGATCGGGAGGCGTTTGCGCGGCCGCGGAACCTGCCTGGCCCAGCAGGGCCGACGCGATCAACGCGGATACGAGCAATGAAACACAACCGTTCAGGGCAAGTTTGCGGAAAAACATGGTCTGCGACTCCGATGCTGGACGACGGACGACATCCATCGTCCGATAAAAAAGTGGCGGCTAAGTGGCTTGAGACGGGTTCAATGCGGCAAGCGTCGATTTCGAACGGTGCCTGGCGTTCGCGAACACGCGAGCTTTGCGGGCAATGGCCGGGATCGGCCAGCGAGTGGATTTCGAATCGGTTGCGCCATGAGATCTCCCTGTTGAGTCGTGCCGCCCTGCTTCGGCGACATCGCTCGCGGATGAGTTGTTATTGAAAAACGAGGCGCATGGTAACAGCTTCGCATGCGAAAAAAGTGTGAACCACGTCACATTCGAGGTGGTCTCGGAAGAATTTTCTTAGTGCGATCCCCTATTGCGGGGGTGCCGCCATCGAGCCCATTTCCGGGCGCGTAAGCATAACCAGTTTTTGGCGCGTTGTCCCCACCCGGGTGGACGGGAAATGCAGACTTTTTACAATTGTTTTCGTGGCTTACATCGAACTTACATTTCGGCGCGCACGGTAGTTTGGCAATTCGAAACGATGCTGCATGCCTGTCCGCAAGTGCGGCACATTCCCGGTCTGCGAAGCCCGCGGCGGATTCCAGTACCATATAGATACATCCGATCTCAAATGCGACGGCGCGGATACAGGCCGCGAAAGTCTTCCATGCGTACCATTGCAGCCCTCATCATCGGCGACGAAATCCTCTCCGGCAAACGGCAGGACAAGCATCTCTCCAAGGTGATCGAAACGTTGTCCGCGCGCGGTCTGTCGCTGGCGTACGCGCGCTATCTGGGCGACGAACCGGACCGCATCGTCGCGACGCTGCGCGAAACCTTCGCCAGCGATCACATCGTGTTTTCCTTCGGCGGCATCGGTGCGACTCCGGACGATTACACGCGGCAGTGCGCGGCGGCGGCGCTGGGAGTGGCGCTGTACCGGCACCCGGATGCCGTGGCGGCGATGGCGGCAAGGCCGAATTTCGAATTGACACCGAATCGGTTGAAGATGGCCGAGTTCCCGGTCGGCTCGAACATCATTCCCAATCCCTACAACGGCATCGCCGCGTTTTCCTGTGCCGATCATCACTTCCTGCCCGGCTTCCCGGAGATGGCGTGGCCGATGATGCAGTGGGTGCTCGATACCCAGTACCCGGCGCTGTTCCACAAGGTGCCGTTCGCCGAGGAAATCATCGTCATCCAGGAGGCCGGCGAGAGCACGCTGGTCGATGCGATGGAGGCGGTGGTGCTGCGCTACCCGACCATCAAGCTTTCCAGTCTGCCGCAACATCTCGCCAACGGCCGCATCATCGAACTGTCGATTCGCGGCGACCCGGCGGCCGTGCCGCAGGCGATGGCGGAGATGAAACAGGCGGTTAGTGCACTTGGATTTCAGTTTGCGGCCAAATAGATCGGCCCGCGAAGTCCATCAGCCCACAGTTGCCCTTCCGATCGCCCTGAGCTTGTCTTTCCGACTGCCCTGAGCCTGCCGAAGGGAGGGCAGGCTCACCATGAACTGTGATGGAAGCCTTGCCGCCGGTCTGCGGCTTATTTGCCGGGAGTAACCAGCGCAGGTGCCGGGGTCTGCGATCCGCTGGAAGGCGGCGCCGGCAGGGAACCTGGCGCCGGCGCGTCGGTGATGGCGACGAATTCGATGCTGATGTTGACGGTATTGCTGACCGTGGCGGCCCAGCCGTTGATGCCGAACTCTGAGCGCTGGATGGAAAGCTGCGCGGTCGCTTCGCAGCGCGCCTTGGCCTCGGCGCTTGCAGCGGTGCAGTGCGATTGGGAAATAGCCAGCGTGGCCGGCTTGCTGATACCGCGCAGGATCAAGGTGCCGTCGATGGCGGTGAGCTTGTCGTTCTCCCAGCGGAATTTCGAGGAGGTGAATTCGATCAGCGGATAGTGTTCGACATCGAAAAACTCCGGCCCCTTCAGCATGCGGTCGGTCATGCCGTCGTCGTTGAGCGCGGTCTGCAAGGTGGCAAGGTGAATGAAGGCGTGCAGCGTGCCCTGGCGGGTGAGCGGATCGTAATCGAGCTGGCCGGAAGTCTGCTTGAACATGCCGCGTACCGGGATGATGCCGAGGAAGCGCGTCTGGAAGTTGGCGCGGGTTTCGTTGGTGTCGACCTGGTACAGCGCGGCGTGTGCGGCCGCGGCGATGCACAAGGCGAACAGAGCAGGCAGCAGACGCCTACGCATCGTCGCCTTGCTGGTCCATGAATTTTTCCATTGTACGTCGATCTCTTTTTGTTGGCCGACCGCGAAAAACCGGCGCCGGCATTTCGCGGATTTCCGCGCGCAGTTGCTCACGCGCCGCAATGCTCTCCGCCGTTTCGGCGTACATCGTTTGTGCGATCCTGGCGGCGCCGCGCTTCTCGGCCAATTGTTGCACCGAAATGTGAAAACTGAATGGCGGCTTGCGGATCGAGAGTGCGTCGCCGACGCGGATCGACTTGGCGGGCTTGGCCCGTTCGCCGTTCACTTCCACTCGCCCGGCGAGGATGGCGTCGATGGCGATTTGCCGGGTCTTGTAGAAGCGCGCGGCCCACAGCCACTTGTCGAGCCGTGTGGTCGCTGTATTAGGCTCGGGCCGACTTGCCATTCAATTTCACTTTGGCGAGATTCATCGGCAGACCCGTACCGGTATCGTATTCGGCGCCGGCGGTGACGCCGAGCCGGGCGATCTCCTCTGCGCTTGCCTTGCCGCCGTACACCGCGTACATGGCGCCCAGCGCAAAATCGCGGCCCGAGCCGATCGCCCAGAACTTGTCGAACTCGAACACTTCGCGCATCGAATAGACGCCGTAGATGCCGGTCGAGTTCGCCACCAGCGCGGTCAGTTGCGAGGACTCGTAGGGGTCGTCGTCCTCCTCCTTGGGATTGAGGAAGGCCTCGTCCTTCAGGATCGGGTGGATCTTGCGAAAGCTTTCGTAGATTTCCTCGCGCCCGTTGAACTTGAACTCGGGGTGCTTCTTGAGAAGATTCTCCAGCACCAGCTGGTGCGCGGCGCTGCCGGCGATACCGAAGTACGAACCGCCGTGCTTGAGGATTTTTTCCGGAGAGGCGTCGTGGTTGCTGGCGAGCCGGGTCGAACCGAAGGTCGTCAAGGTGTCGCCCGCGATCACAGCGAGGCCGCCTTTTTTCACTACTACGATGGTGGTCATGACCGAACCCTGCAAACAGAAGGGTTCATTCTACTGCACGACCCTCCGCTTGCAGGCGAAGGGCCGTTACTCGGTCAGTTCAGTCGGAAGACAAACGGCACTTCCACCGTCACATCCGCGCCCTGCCCCACGCATTCGAAGCGCCGCAGCGCGGAAATCACCGAGGGATTGAGCAGCCGGTTGGCCGATTGGACGATGGTGATGTCGCGAATCTGGCCGGCAGCACCCACCACGAAGCGCGCCAGCACATCGCCCTGCACGCCTTCGCGCCGCGCCGCCATCGGGTACACCAGTTCGGTACGGACAGCTTGCGAATTGGGGCAGGCGACACCGACATTGTTTGTGATCGCAATGCCCCGGTTACCGGTGGCGTCATTGCGGGGCGGCATTGGATCGGTACGCGGATTTTCGCTGACTTGTACGGTGATGGACGGTTGGCTCGGCGCGACAGGCACGAACGGCGGCGGAACTTGTGGAAGGTCCGGATTGACAAATGTCACCTTGACGGGTGTTGGCGTGGGCGGTGATTCAGGTTTGACGTCCGGCTTAGGATAGAACTTGACGCCGAGGGGATCAAGATTCGTCGGGATTCTGACCATCCCGTTGGCGATCATGTAGAAAAGCACCACGTGAAACGCGGCGACGACCGCAAGACCCGCAAATCGCTGATGGCTACTCCTGGCTGGCATGGCGTAGAGCATGGCAATCTCCTAGGGAAGGTCTGATGAAATATTGGGGTCGCGCGCGGTCTTGGCGGGATGGGCTGCTAGGCGTCGCGACGACGTGAATGGTGCTCCCTTCACTAGGAGCGCAACAACGCAGACCGCCC
>CAZCKI010000324.1:0-4366 GCA_964498815.1 uncultured Burkholderiales bacterium | reverse complement strand
TTTGAACGCGCTTCCGGGATGAACATCATATTGCCGATGTACCAGTCGCCGCGCACCGGTTCGTCGCGGCGCACCGTCAGCACGCCGATCATCTGGCCGCGCCAGTCGAACAGGCCGATGCAATCCCCTTGCATGCCCAGAGCGTCTTTGCCATGAACGTCGTCGTACATGGCTTGCGCGGCATTGGCGGCGGGATTCATGCCGCTCAGCAGGAAAGTGAAATCGCTGCACTGTTCGCAGATCGATTGCAGTGAAGGCAGGTCGTTCGTGTCGAGGACACGCGCGTAACCGAAACGCGTCTCGAACAGTTTATTCACGCGGTACAGACTCGAAGGGTTGTAATTGGCAGCCATGTGAAATGGTAGTGAAATCGTCCGGCTCAAGTGGCGGCGAATTGTAAGCAATATTTTCCTTACCGGAATATGCTGCGCCGATTTTTTTTGCGCGGCTACTACCTGCGCGGGTAGGTTGATCAACTTTTTCCGGACTGTCGGCGCACGGCGACGAAAAATGAGCTGCCTACGGCCGGTTTGCCGGTGGCGGCGGATCGGCGCAGCATTTTTTACGGCCGGCGCCTTGTCGATCGATGCGGTATTCTTGTCGGAATGAACGCCTATATCGCCCTGTTGCGCGGCATCAATGTCGGCAGTACACGCACCCTGCCGATGAAGGATTTATCGAAGCTGATGCAGGGGCTGGGCTGCGAGGAAATACAAACCTATATCCAGAGCGGCAATGTCGTCTTTCGCGGCAGCGCCGCGTTGGCGGCGGCGCTGCCCAAGCGCTTGCCGGCTGCCATTGACATGCAGGTGGGCTTCACTCCGCGTGTTTTGGTTTTGAGTGCGAAAGATTGGGCGAAGGCGATGGCGGCTAATCCGTATCCGCAGGCGGATGCGCAGCGATTGCATCTGTTCTTCCTCGCGACGGTGCCGAAGGCGCCCGATCTCGATGCGATCAAGAGCGCAAAAACGGCCACCGAGCAATACGTCCTGCGCGAAAGAGTGTTCTACCTCCTCACACCGGACGGCTTCGGCGTCTCCAAGCTGGCCGCGCGCGCCGAGAAATGGCTGGGTGTGGATGCGACCGCGCGCAACTGGCGCACGGTCGCTGCACTCGCGGAAATGGCCGGTCTCTAGGCCGCCAGCGCCGGGTAGTCGGTATAGCCTTTCGCTCCCGGCACGTAAAACGTCGCCATGTCCGGGGCGTTCATCGCCGCATTGCCCTGCATGCGCGTAACCAGATCGGGATTGGCGAGGAACGGCCGGCCGAAGGCAATCAGGTCGCCGCGCTTTTCGGTCAGCGCTTTTTCCGCGAGGGCGCGATCGAAGCCGCCGGCGAGGATGAAAACGCCGTCGAAGTCGTTGCGCAGCTTGGCCATGAATTCATCCGGAACCGCGGGTGCGCCCATTGCCGAATGGTCGAGCACATGGAGGTAGAGAATGCCCATCGCCGACAACTCGCTCGCCAGCGCGAGATACTGTGCGTCCTGCTCGGGATAGTGGCCGGTGGCGTTGAAATTGCCATACGGGGACAAGCGTATGCCGACCCGCTCGTTGCCGATCGCCGCCGCGCAGGCGCGCGCCACTTCCAGCGCGAAACGATTGCGGCCGGCGATGCCGCCGCCGTAGCCGTCGGTGCGCTTATTGACATTGGCATTGAGAAACTGCTCGATCAAATAGCCGTTGGCGGCGTGCAGCTCGATACCGTCGAAACCGGCCTGCATGGCGTTATGCGCGGCCTGCGCAAATTCGCCGACGGCGTGGGCGATATCGGCCGCATCCATGGCGCGCGGCGCGCTGTACGGCTGCATGCCTTTCCCATCGGTGTAGATTTCACCGGGACAGGTTGCCGCGACCGGCCCCAGCACCTCCGCGCCCGGCGGCAAATTGGCGACGTTGCCGACGCGGCCGGTGTGCATGAATTGCATGAAAATCTTGCCGTCCCTGGCGTGTACGGCGTCGGTGACGAGCTTCCAGGCTTTGACCTGTTCCAAGGTGAAGATGCCCGGAATGCGCGGATAGCCCAGCCCGTTCGGCGAAGGCGAAGTGCCTTCGGTCACGATCAGTCCGGCGCCGGCGCGCTGTGCATAGTATTCGGCCATCAGTCCATTGGGGGTATTGGCTTCGATGGCGCGGTTGCGCGTCATCGGCGACATGACGGTGCGATTTTTGAGGTGGAGCGAGCGGGCGGAGAAGGGTTCGAACAACATGGGAGGTCCTTGCGAGTGAGGTGGATTCGAAAAGGCGGGGAGTCTGGGTCGTATATCTAGGCGAATCGCATTTTTGCAAGACCTCGTGTTCGATGCAAAGGGACACGATGGTAGCGTTTTCCGGGCGCCGGCCCGATCTCGGTATCATGTCCTGCCGCAATTTTTCCGGACGATCGTGGTCCATCACCCGCTTTTCGGAGGGTCGTACCGATGCATTCCCTGACCGGACCGGCGCCGCACCTGATCGCCGAAGTGCTCGCCTATTTCGTCGCGGCACGGGTGTACTGGCAATTTTCACGCAAGTCGCTAGTGGCGCCGGCCACGATCGACCGCTTTTGCCTGCTGGCCGCCGCCGTCTTTGGCGCCGCCATCGGCAGCAAGGGGCTGCACGTACTCGAACACCTGCCTTTCCTGATCGAGCAAAACAAGATGGAACTTTGGATCGGCGGCAAATCGGTGCTGGGAGGGTTTCTCGGCGGCACGCTGGCCGTCGAGATCGCCAAGCGAATGATCCACTGGACCACGCCCACCGGCGACCCCTGGGTGCCGGCGCTGGCGATGGGGCTTTTCATCGGGCGCATCGGCTGCCAGTTATCGGGGACCTGGGACACCACCTACGGCATCCCCACTGGCCTGCCCTGGGCCTGGGACTATGGCGACGGCGTAGGCCGCCACCCGACGGCTCTCTATGAAATGTTGCTGGTCGCCGGTTTGTTTGCACTGGTGTGGCGCAGCGCCAGATTGCACGCTTCGCCCGGTGCTCGCTTCGCCGCTTTTCTGCTGGGCTATTGCGCGATTCGCCTGCTGCTGGAGTTTTTGAAACCACCCTTCGGCGCCGCGGCGATCAACGACCTGCCGGTGGAGTTGTACCTGGGCCTGACTGCCATACAATGGGCGGCAATCGTCGGCATGATTGCCTACTCGCTTTTGTTACGCACCCGGCTCGCCGAGCCGAATGTACACTGACCGACATGGCCAAATCGCGACCCTACCTCTATTACGACCACGTCGTATCGCTGTGCGAGCACTGCCTGCGCCGCATCGAGGCCAAGCAGGTCATCCAGGACGATCGCGTCTGGCTGTACAAGCGTTGCCCGGAACACGGTGCATCGAAAGTGCTGCTGGCGACCGATGCCGCGTATTGGCGCGCCGGACGTGAGACCTATATCAAGCCGCCGGAAATGCCCTTGCTGTTCAACACCGAAATGAATTGGGGCTGTCCCTACGATTGCGGCCTGTGCCCGGACCATATGCAGCACTCCTGCCTCACCATCGTCGAAATCGCCGATCACTGCAATCTCGCCTGCCCGGTCTGCTACGCCGACTCGGGACCGCACCGCAAGGAATTCCGCAGCCTCGCTACCGTCGAGAAAATGCTCGACGCGGTGGTCGCCAACGAAGGCGAGCCCGACGTGGTGCAGATTTCCGGCGGCGAACCCACCATTCACCCGGATTTTTTTGCGATCCTGGATGCCGCGAAGGCGAGGCCGATCCGCCACCTGATGGTCAATACCAACGGTCTGCGGATCGCCAACGAAGCGGGCTTTGCCGAGCGGCTGGCCGCCTATGCTCCCGGCTTCGAGGTGTACCTGCAATTCGATTCCTTCGAGCGCGAGGCACTGATGACGCTGCGCGGCGCCGACCTGCGCCGCACCCGCGAGAAGGCGATCGAGAACCTGAACCGCGCCGGTGTGTCGACCACGCTGGTGATGACGGTGGCGAAGGGCGTCAACGACCAGGAAATCGGCAAGGTCATCGAATACGCAAGCAAGCAACCTTGCGTGCGCGGAGTCACCTTGCAGCCCATGCAGTTCGCGGGACGCACAGAAGGCGTCAGCGCGGCGAACGAACGGCTGACCCTCACCGAAGTGCGGCAGGGCATCCTTGCGCAGACCGATTTGTTCCAGCCGGCCGATATCATTCCGGTACCCTGCAACCCCGATGCGCTGTCGATGGGCTATGCGTTGAAATCCGCCGAGGGCATTGTCCCGCTCACCCGCTATATCGGCGCAGAGGCCTTGTTGGCCGGGCCACGCAATACCATCGTGTTCGAATCCGATCCTGCCCTGAAGGCGGAGGTGTTCAAGCTCTTCTCCACCAACCTGGGGCCGGATGCGCAGGCCAATTGCCTGTCGTCGCTAATGTGCTGCTTGCCGA
>CAZCKI010000323.1:0-4391 GCA_964498815.1 uncultured Burkholderiales bacterium | reverse complement strand
CTCGGCCTGCAGGCGCTTGACATGGCCGGCCTTGTCCTCCGGCAGCACTTCCGCCAGGATCTCGTCGATACCGAGCTCACGCGCGACGGCCTCGGCGGTGCTGTGCGAATCGCCGGTAAGCATGACCACGCGCACGCCGGCCGCCTTCAGCGCCGTGATCGCCTCAGGTGTGCCGTCCTTGATCGGGTCGGCTACTGCGGCGATGCCGACGGCGATGTTGTTCACCGCAAAAAACACGACTGTTTTCGCGGCTTGTCGCCAAGCCTCCGCGCGAGCTTCCCACGGCTTGGTGTCGATATTGCGCTGGGCGAGAAAGCCGCGGCTGCCGGCCAGCACGCGCTTGCCATCGATAGCGGCTTGCACGCCAAGGCCATTGACGGCCTCGAATGCGACGGCAGTGCGCGGCGTCAGTCCACGCGCCTTGGCCCCCTCGACAATGGCGATGGCTATCGGATGCTCCGACAGTTGTTCGACACCGGCGAGCAGCGCCAGCGCATCCTCTTCCGGGAGGCCTTCGGCGATGAAATCGGTCAGGCCAGGATGACCGAGCGTCAGGGTGCCGGTCTTGTCGACCACCACCGTGTCGATGTCGCGCATGCGCTCGATGGCTTCGGCATTGCGGAACAGGATACCGGCGTGGGCGCCCTGTCCCATCGCGACGGTCATCGAGATCGGCGTGGCGAGTCCCACGGCGCACGGGCAGGCGATGATCAGGACTGCGATGGCATTGAGAAAGGCATAGCCGAAGCGGGGTTCGGGACCCAGGAACCACCACGCCAACGCAGTGATAACGGCGATGACCACGACAATTTGCACAAAGTACGCGGCGATCACATCAGCGAGGCGCTGTATCGGCGCACGCGTGCGCTGCGCCTCGCCCACCATGTGCACGATGCGGGACAGCAGCGTGTCGGCGCCGATCCGCTCGGCCAGGATCAGCAGAGAGCCGTTGCCGTTGACGGTTGCGCCGGTGACCTTGCTACCCGCGACCTTGGCCACCGGCACCGGTTCGCCGGTGATCATCGATTCGTCAACCCGGCTGCTGCCTTCCAGCACCGCGCCGTCGACCGGTATCTTTTCACCGGGTTTCACGCGTAGCCGGTTGCCGACGGTGACCGTGTCCAACGGCACCTGTTCCTCGTTGCCATCGTCGCGAATACGCCAGGCGAGATTGGGGGCAAGCTTCAGCAGCTGCTGGATCGCCTGGCTGGTCTGCCCCATCGCCCGCAACTGCAGGAAGTCGCCCAGGATCACCAGCGTCACGATGACGGCGGCCGCTTCGAAATAGGTTCCGACCGCACCGTCGTGCTCGCGGAATTCCAGGGGAAACCAGCCCGGCATCAGCACGGCGGCGAGGCTGAACAGGTAGGCGAGACCCACACCCAGCCCGATCAGGGTGTACATATTGAGCGCGCGGTGCGTGAGCGACAGCCAGAACTTGCGCAGTATCGGCCAACCTACCCACAGCACCACCGGCGTACCGAGCGCGAATTCGACCCAGCCCCGCGCGCGCGGTTGCAGCCCGAACAAATCGTGAATACCGATCATCGGTGACATGGCAAGGACCACCAGCGGAATCGACAGGGCGATGCCGATTTTCAAGCCACGGGCCAGATGGTCCAGTTCAGAGTTGTCAGCCTCACCCGTTCCCGCGATCGGCACCAGCGCCATGCCGCAGAGCGGGCAATCGCCCGGCGCGTTGCGCAGGATTTCAGGGTGCATCGGGCAGGTGTAGGTGGCGCCGGCGACAGGCGCTGCCTGCGGACTCGACGTGATTTGCACCGGCGCTGCCTTACCGTGGCCGCAGCACTCGCCATGGCCGGTGGATGTGGCGGTAGCAAGCGTCAGGGTCATTCCACACTTGGGGCATTTTCCCGGCAGGGCTTGCCGAATCTCCGGGTGCATCGGGCAGGTATAAGTGGCAGTTGACGATGCCTCGCTGATTGCTGGTTTCGCGTGCGAGTGTGCATGCGGATAAGCTAGTTCGGCTTGATTCGTGGCAACGACTGTCTCTGCGGGCTTGTGTGCGGCGGGATTCGCATCGAATTTCTTTTTGCAGCCTGCCGAGCAAAAATAAACCTTGCTGCCCTCGAACAGGCTGATATGCACCGCTTTCTGCTCATCAACCTGCATGCCGCATATCGGATCTCTTGCCATTGCCTTACCTCGTTTCTTCAGCTCGTTTTCTGCGGTGTTGTATGCCGGATCAATGTTGGCTATGGAGCGGTCTGCAAGTCGTTTGTGACGGAAGCCATTGCCAACGTGCATTTCGGATGGCAATTACATTCTACGATCATCGGCACGCTTGAACGCTGCCTCTGCATCGGCAGCCATGCGGCGGGTGCACCATTGGGCATATGTGCGGCCGAGCAACCTGCCGAGCAAGCGAGGCAAGCCACTGGGCGGAAGCCGGTAGTCGATGAACACCGCCAGGCACGAGCGTTGGGCATGCGGAGAAATCCTGAATCCCATGCGGTACGCACCGATCACCAATAGATGGGGCTCGCCGCGCGTTTCCCAAGTCTTGTGCGACGGCGGGACTCGCTCGGTAACCAATTCTTCGACCATCAATTTCAAGCCGAGCACTTTGCCAATAATGCGAATCACCGAGCCGACAGCCTGTCCCTGCTGCTCGTCCATCTCCACGCGCATGGAAGCGCCAGCCATCATCAACGAGGGTTTTTCCATATGGCTGGCCAGCCGGTGATGGTCGTCCAGAAGGGCGAACAGGCTTGATGCGTCGGCGTCGACATCGACCTCGTTGCGGCAATGAAACGGATAGGGATCTACTGCCAAGTGTGTTTTTGGCGAATCGGACTGTGAAAACTCATTTTTTATCGTCGTGACCATGGTGGTGGCCGTGCCCGCCGTGCATGAAAATGTGCATGAGCGGACAGGCAAGCAACAGCGCATAAGGGAGGAAGCCCAGAACATGGCCCCAATGTTCGCGCAATATGAAGACGGCGGCGATGACGCCGACCATGGCGGCCGCACCTTTCAATGGCGAGAACGGACGACGGTCTTCTTGGTCGGCAGAGTCTTGAGTATGGTGGTCGTGATTTTCCATAGTGTTCCCTTTCCATTTGCTTTTCGTAAAGGACCAAGACGCCTACTTCAGTCAGGTTAATCCGCTACGACAGGTCGCACTTGATGTGTATCAAGGCCAGCCGAGTATTCAGGCGGCACTCAGCGCCGCAGCTTCGACACCAAACCGGACCATGCTTGCATGGTTGCCGCGTACCCGGCCGCGATCAACTGGTCCTGGGATTTATCTATGTTGATGAAGCGGTGCACGTTCATTCGAATCGCGATGTCGGCATGCGGCATTTGCTCCTTGATCAAGGCATTTCCCATGATGTGCATGGTCTGAAAGGCCGCGCCCGTCAACCCCTGGAACTGGTCTTCGCTGGGGCGAAATGCTACGTCCACGCCGATGATCAGGTCGGCGCCCATTTCACGCGCCGCAATTACCGGAACGGGCTCGGTCAGGCCGCCGTCCACCAGATCGCGCCCGTCGATTCGAACCGGCGCAAACAGGACCGGAATGCTGCAGGATGCGCTGACTGCCATACCGGCAGGGCCTTTGCGCAGGACGACTCTTTCGCCGGTGGCTACGTCGGTAGCGACGGCCGCGAACGGTATCGGAAGTTGTTCCAGTTTGCGGTTGCCAACCGCAGCGTCGATCATCGTTTGCAGCTTGGTGTGCTGCATCAAGCCCTTGCCGGACCACGCGAGGTCGCTTACGCCCGGCCAGTCGATGCCACGCGCCAGGCGATCAATCTCGACATATGGCAGCTTTGCCGCCGCGAGTACGCCGACTATGGCGCCCGCGCTGGTGCCGGCGATGAAATCAAAGCCGATTCCCTTTTCGGCAAAAGCCTTCAGCACGCCAAGGTGCGCCATGCCGTGAACCGAGCCGCCGCCGAAGGCGATTCCGATGCTGGGAGGGTGGCCGCCCTTTTTTGCCTTCGCAGACCGTTCGGCGACCGCCCGCGCCGTCAACGCGGGGAACATTAGCAGCGGCGCCGCTCCAATGGTCGCCAGGAAGAATCTGCGTCTCATTTGTCAGGGCGTACCTGGCTGAGGTTGAGCTCGATCTCGATGGCTTGTGTCGAGCGATTGGACCACATCCAACAATAGTGCTGGTCCTGAGGAGCTGCCAATATCCCCTCGGCGGCGCCGATCGCTTTACGGCTTTCCGGATAAACCACATCCTTGGCGACGTGATAGTGGATGTTGAAATCGCTGGGGGCGCTTCCCCTGAATTGCCAGGCGACACGATCTTTGCCTGCGAGTTTTCCGCAGACTTCGAGAAATTTCTTTGCGGCTATGGTGGTCTTGTGGGAATACGCGCCTTCGCGCCATTGGATGTCCACGAGTTCAGCGTGGGC
>CAZCKI010000322.1:2972-4412 GCA_964498815.1 uncultured Burkholderiales bacterium | reverse complement strand
CCAGATGGCGAAGTGGGTCGCGCAGATCGACCGCGCCGAACGTATTCCCGAATACATCGCGCGCGCCTTTCAGGTCGCCACCAGCGGCCGCATGGGCCCGGTGGTGCTGGCATTGCCGGAAGATACCTTGTCGGCACTATCCGACGTTGCCGACGCGCGACCCTACCAACACGGCCAAGGTAATGGGCCGGTGGCCGGCGCTGAGGCGATGACAAAGCTTTCTTCGATGCTTGCGGCGGCGGAGCGACCGTTTGTCATCGTCGGCGGCAGCGGCTATGACACGGCCTCGTGCGAAGCTTTCCGGAAATTCGTGGAAACGCAAAACCTGCCGGTCGGCTGTGCGTTCCGTTTCCAGGACCTGCTCGATAACGCGCATCCCAATTACACAGGCGACGTCGGCATCGGCATCAACCCCAGGCTCGCCGCTAGAATCCGCGAGGCCGACCTCGTGCTGTGCATCGGCGCGCGCCTGGGCGAGATGACCACCAGCGGCTACAGCCTGTTCGACATTCCCACCCCCAAACAAAAGTTGATCCACGTGCATGCCGGCGCCGAGGAACTGGGCCGCGTGTACCAGGCCGACCTGATGATCAACGCCACCATGGGTTCGTTTGTACATGCGCTGGCCGCATTGCCGCGCGTGACCAAGGCAAGCGTCGATGCCAAGGCCGCTCGCCAGGACCTTGCAGCGTGGACCGCGCGCAAGGACATCCCCGGCGATGTGCAGATGTGGGACATCATGCAGTGGATCAACGCCAACACGCCGCGCGACACCATTTTCACCAACGGCGCCGGCAACTACGCCACCTGGCTGCACCGCTTCCATCCCTACGGCGGCTTTCGCACTCAGTTGGCGCCGACCTCCGGCGCGATGGGCTACGGTGTGCCCGCCGGCATTGCCGCCAAGGCGGTGCATCCCGAGCGCACGGTCGTCGTGTTTGCCGGGGATGGTTGCTTCCTGATGACCGGGCAGGAGATGGCCACCGCTGTGCAATACGGCCTCGATGTCATTTTCATTGTGGTCAACAACGGCATCTACGGCACCATTCGTATGCACCAGGAGCGCGAATTCCCGGGTCATGTGCACGGCACCGCGCTCACCAACCCCGATTTCGCCGCCTACGCCAGGGCGTTCGGTGCGCACGGCGAAGTGGTGGAGAAGACCACAGAATTCGGTCCGGCCTTCGAGCGCTGCCGGGCGGCGGGCAAGCCCGCGCTGATCGAAATCCGGCTGGATGCGGAGGCGATTTCGCCCAATACCACCTTGCAGGCGATACGCGATGCGGCGCTGACCAAGGGTGGCGCCGACTAGCCGTCGGCCGGTATGAGGAAGACCTCAAGGCGACTTCGAGCGATCGCCTGGATCGTTGCGGTGCTGGTATCGGCGATCACGGTGGCGGCGTGGCTAATTCGCCCCGATCTCGCCATCAGCGTGGCGAC
>CAZCKI010000322.1:0-2962 GCA_964498815.1 uncultured Burkholderiales bacterium | reverse complement strand
CGACAGCGATGACGAGCCAGACGCTTTGCGATGGAATTTACCTCTCGGGGCTGGACGCGAATCGCGTGTTCGATGAGGAGATCCAGCCTCAGGGTGGCATGCGCATCTTGCTGCCGGGGCTGCATTTTGCGGTGGACTCGCAACGCAAGCAGGTGACGACGACCTGGGCAGGCCGTTTTGCCGGTGTTGCCACCTATCGCAAAGGTTATGGGTGCTCGCTGGGCGAGGCAGGGGACGAAGCGCCCGTCATGACAGCGCTCGCGTCGCCGGACGCGCCCTCGACGCTAGTCGTGCCAACCGACACCAAACTCAACGAGGCGCTGGACCGGGCGTTCGCCGAGCCCCCGGCGCCGCCTTACCGCCGCGTGCGCGCGATCGTCGTGATGCGCGACGGCAGGATCATCGCCGAACGCTACGCCAAGGGTATCGTGCCCGACACGCCCTTGCTCGCCTACTCGGTCAGCAAATCGGTGCTCAACGCGCTGGTCGGCATACTTGTACTTGACGGCAAGCTCGACGTGAACGCGCGCGCGCCGGTCAGCGCTTGGAGCGCGCCCGATGATCCGCGTCGCGCCATCACCCTGGATCAATTGCTGCGCATGACCAGCGGATTGCAACTCGAAGAAACCAGCAGCGGCTTCGATCCGGTTTCGCGCATGTTGTTCCGCGAGCGCGATATGGTCGCGTACGCGCAGCAGTCGGGACTGAAGGCCAAGCCCGGCGGGACCTGGGAGTACACCAGCGGCAATACCCTGATTGCCGCGGGCATCGTACGCGATGCGGTGGGCGGGCACGCGGTGGACGTGCTGCGCTTCGCAAAGAGCCGCCTGCTCGATCCGGTCGGCATGCGGCACGTCTCCATGGAGTTCGACGATGCGGGCACGCCGATCGCGTCCACGCGCTTTTTCGCATCGGCGCGGGATTGGGCCCGCTTCGGCCAGCTCTATCTCGACGATGGCGTGGTCGGCGGCAAGCGTATTCTCCCCGAGGGCTGGGTTGCCTATTCGGCCCGGCCTACGCTCGACAGTTCCTACGGATCGGGTTTTTGGGTCAATGGCGGTCAATCCGAATTCGCGCGCCGCCGGGTCGCGGCCGGCATGCCGGCCGACACATTTTTCGCCTCGGGCAACCTTGGCCAGCGTATCGTCATCGTTCCTTCGCAGCGCCTCGTGATCGTGCGTTTCGGTGCCACCGTCGATCCGCCCGCCTTCGATATTCGCGGACTGACCCGGCTGGTAGCCGACGTTATCGAGGCGCGCTAGGGACTTTCCGCCCGGGTCGGAAGCCGGCGGCGCTTGAAATTCCGAAAACGGCTCCCATTTGCGGTGCAGCCGCAAAAAAACCACAGGAGTCCAGCAGCATGAGCGAAACCGCAGAAGTCAAAGAAACCCTCACTTTCCAGACCGAGGTGAAGCAGCTCCTTCACCTGATGATCCATTCGCTGTACAGCAATCGGGAAATCTTCCTGCGCGAGTTGATTTCCAATGCCTCCGACGCCTGCGACAAGCTGCGTTTCGAGGCGATTACGCAGGCGGACTTGTTCGAAGGGAATAGTGACCTGAAGATAAGCGTCGCTTTTGACACCAAGGCGGGCACGCTGACCATCACCGATAACGGCGTCGGCATGTCTCGTAACGAGGTGATCACCAATATCGGCACCATCGCCAAGTCCGGCACCAAGGAATTCTTCGCCAACCTGACCGGCGACCAGCAAAAAGACGCGCATTTGATCGGCCAGTTCGGCGTCGGCTTTTATTCGGCCTTCATCGTCTCCGACAGGGTGACGCTGACCACCCGCCGTGCCGGCATACCCGCAGGCGAAGGCGTGCGCTGGGAATCCACCGGTGACGGCCAGTTCACGATGGAAACCATAGCCTGGGCCGCGCGTGGCACCGAAGTGACCCTGCACCTCAAGGAAGACGCCAAGGAGTTCCTCGACGACTGGCGCCTGAAGTCGATCATCCGCAAGTACTCGGATCACATCCAGATGCCCATCGTCATGAAGGGTACCGAGTGGGACAAGGAAAAGGGCGAGCAGGTCACCAAGGACGAAGACGAAACCGTCAACCGCGCCAGCGCCCTGTGGACGCGCCCGAAGGCGGACGTCACCACCGAACAGTACGAGGAGTTCTACAAGCACGTTTCGCACGATTGGGAAAAGCCGCTGGCCTGGAGCCACGCGCGTGTGGAGGGCCGCCAGGAATACACGGAGCTACTGTACATCCCCGCCAAGGCGCCGTTCGACCTGTGGGACCGCGAGCGCAAGCACGGCATCAAGCTTTATGTGCGACGCGTGTTCATCATGGACGACGCCGAGCAACTGCTGCCGCGTTACCTGCGTTTCGTGAAAGGCGTGGTCGATTCCAACGACCTGCCGCTCAACGTTTCGCGTGAAATCCTGCAGGAATCCAAGGACGTCGAAGCCATCCGCAGCGGCTGCGTGAAAAAAGTGCTGGCTACGCTGGAAGACCTGGCCGAGAACGACAAGGAAAAGTACGCCACGTTCTGGAGCGCCTTTGGCCGCGTGTTCAAGGAAGGCATCGCCGAAGACCACGCCAACCAGGACAAGGTCGCCACGCTGGCGCGTTTTACCTCCACTCAAAGTACCGGTGACGCGCAGGACGTGAGCCTGGCCGATTACATCGCTCGCATGAAGCACGGCCAGGAGAAAATCTACTATGCGACCGGCGAAACCTTGCTCGCGGCCAGGAACAGTCCGCACCTGGAAGTGTTCCGCAAGAAGGGCATAGAAGTGCTGCTGATGACCGAGCCGGTGGATGAATGGTGGCTGAGTTCGTTCATGGAATTCGAGGGCAAGAAGCTCGCCTCGGTTGCCAAGGGCGATCTCGATCTGGGTGCGCTGGCCGACGAGGCCGAAAAGCGGGAGCGCGAAAAAATCGCCGAGGAAATGAAGCCCGCGGTCGAGCGCATCAAGGCGGCTCTCGGAAACAAGGTCAAGGAC
>CAZCKI010000321.1:3136-4432 GCA_964498815.1 uncultured Burkholderiales bacterium | reverse complement strand
CAGGATCAGGGGTGCAACCGTTGAGTGTTGGCGCCAGGCGTCGAGGGCGATGCGTAATTGGCTGCCGCGGTCTGCTACCCGTGGATACTGGTAACTCATCGCCCCGGACGGACAGACCGTGGCGCAGGCGCCGCAGCCCATGCACAGGTGCGGATCGACCGCGACACGGTCTCCGTCCGAGCGAATCGCTTGGGTCGAGCAAAAATCGATGCATTGGGTGCAGCCGGTCTTTTTGGATCGGCTGTGCGCGCAGATCGATTCCTTGTAGGCGAAAAAAGTCGGCTTTTCAAATTCGCCAACCAGGTTGGGAAGCTCCGCCAAAGCGCTTTCCAAGGCGCGGGCGTCGGCCACCCGGAAATAGCCCTGCGGCGGCTGGGGCATGGTGAATGCAGGCGGTTGATCGAAGTCCATGACCAGGTCGAATTCCGCGCTGCCGGCGCCGCTGGTGGCCTGGAATTGGAGCGCAAAAGCGCCCAGGTAGCCGCCCAAGGCCGATACCCGGGCGGAAATAGTTTCGATATCGGTCAGTTGCGGGGCGGCGTCCTTGCCGGTCCACAACAGGGAAATCGCCAGCGAGTCGCCCAATCCGGAAATGGCTTGCCGGATGCGCGTTTCGTCTCTGCCGATCAACAACAGCCGGCCCTGCGATGCATAGCGCACAACGGCAACCGGCTCGAACGGGGCAAGTGCCGACAAAGCCTGCAAGGCGGCATGTTTGGCGACGGCTTCGCCGCTGCCGTCTGCTACGGCAATCGTCCAGCCCGATACCGCTATCGCGCCGCCGATGCGATTCCCGTATTCGCCGATGTTGATCCCCTCATATATGCTTTTTTTTGCAACTTCCAGCAACGGTGCCGCCATTATTCACGGATTAACACGGGTGTAAAGGGAATCATTCCTCCAGTTTGGGTTGTGGTTGCTTTTCGGCTGGCGATAAAGCCAGGAGCTCGTCGCCGGCGGTTTTTTCGACGGCGGCAACGTCTGCCGGCGGTGAGGTTTTTGCGTCGCCTGCCTCTTTTTCTTCGTCGTCGAACAGGAACAGGGCCTTGGCCTGGTGCAGCCGCCTCAGCATGCCCGGGGGCATCGGGTCCGGTTTCGAATAATCGTCGATGTAGGTATCCAGTCGATCCATGACGTTGTAATGCGGATCGGTAAACAACTTTTTCATGGCCTGATTGCGCAATTCCGGCGTCACCTCGCGTTGCATGAACGGCGCGAAATCCCCTTCATGTGTAAGGGTATCCAGCGGCGGCGGCTCGACGAAAGCATTCTCCGCCTGGGCCCGATCGGCCGTGG
>CAZCKI010000321.1:0-3126 GCA_964498815.1 uncultured Burkholderiales bacterium | reverse complement strand
CCGTAACAGGCAGTGGCGCCTTTTCCGCGACGGATTCCGGAGCCGCGGTTTCCTGGGCAGGTTCGGCGTCGACCCCGACTTTTCGGCGCGACCAACGCGACAGGAACGATTCGCTGCTCACGACAGCTTTCCCTTGTAACGGCCGTCCTTGCTTTCGAACGAGCGCGGCCGGATGCGCTGCTTTTTCGCCGGCGGCTGGTAGTTAGCCTTGACCCAATCCTGCAGGGCGGACAGTATCTCGGGCGGCATGGCGACCCGGTCGACCTGCTCCTGCCCATCCATCCAGCGAGCCGCTTCGTTATACGACAGCGTCAGGCGATGCGGGATCGCTTCCGCCTCATCGTCGCTCATCCGCCAGGCGATGAACACCGCCGGCTCCGGGGAATGCACATTGAGAAAGTAACCCTCGCCTTCATCGCGAAAGGTTTCCAGCGTATGGCCGGGATAGATGCGCTGCAACAGGTCCTCGTGTTCGACCACGGTGCGCGGCCCGGCGGACGCTGCCGCGTCCGGCAGCACTCCAGCCGGCGACCAGGCGTGCGTTTGCCAGCGGCTGGCAAGGGTGCGCCGCTCCATCACCACGGCCACTTCAAACACAAGTTTTTCCATGCGTGGAATGGTACACGCTTCGCAACGGCGGTATGCTTCTGCCATGGCGCAGAAAATCATTCCCTTGGTGGAGGCCCGTTATCTGCCAATCCCCAAGCCGCAGGCGGCGGCCGTGCCGCTACGTGACCGCCGCAGCCGTCCCCTGCGCGATTTGCGCATTTCGGTCACCGATCGCTGCAATTTCCGTTGCACCTATTGCATGCCCAAGGAAGTCTTCGACGCGGACTATTCGTTCCTGCCGCACAAGGAATTGCTGTCCTTCGAGGAAATTGTCCGCGTGGCGCGCATCGCGCACAGTCTCGGTGTCGAAAAAATCCGCCTCACCGGCGGTGAGCCGCTGCTGCGCCGAGGCATAGAAAAATTGATCGCCATGCTGGTGGAGGCCCTGCCGAAAATCGACATCGCCCTCACCACCAACGGTTCCGCGCTCGCACAAAAAGCGCTGGCCCTCAAAGCGGCCGGTTTGCAACGCGTCACCGTGTCGCTGGACTCCCTGGACGACGCGACGTTTCGCAAAATGAACGACGCGGACTTTCCGGTGGCCAAGGTGCTCGATGCCATCGACGCCGCGGCAGCGGCCGGCCTCGGCCCGATCAAGGTCAATATGGTGGTGAAGCGCGGCGTCAACGATCACGAGATCCTGTCCATGGCCCGCCATTTCAAGGCAACACCGCACATCCTGCGCTTTATCGAATTCATGGATGTGGGCGCCACCAATGGCTGGCGCATGGACGACGTCATTTCCTCGCGTGAGATCGTCTCGCGCCTCAACGAGGAATTTCCGCTCGAGGCCATCGATGCCAACTACGCCGGCGAAGTCGCCGAGCGCTGGCGCTACCAGGACGGCGGCGGCGAAATCGGCGTCATTTCCAGTGTCACCCAGGCGTTCTGCCCGTCCTGCAGCCGCGCGCGCCTTTCGACCGACGGATCGATCTACACCTGCCTGTTCGCGCAAAAAGGGTACGATGTGAAATCGCTTCTGCGCGGCGGAAAGTCGGACGCGGATTTGCGCGATGCCTTGGCGTCGATCTGGCAGCAACGCGAAGATCGTTATTCGGAAATCCGCACCGCGGACACGGCCAGGCAGCGCAAGGTCGAAATGAGTTACATCGGGGGCTAATTGCACATACCTGCGTTACTACAGTTCCTGAAGGAACTTTCGGAAAACAACAACCGGCCGTGGTTCCTGCACAACAAACCGCACTACGACATCCTGCGCGCCGAGTTCACCGAACTGGTCGCCGATATCATCGTCCGCGTGGCGAAATTCGATTCGCGCATCGAACACGTCGATCCGAAGAAATCGCTGTTTCGCATCTACCGCGACGTGCGCTTTTCCGCCAACAAAGACCCCTACAAGACCCGCTTCTCGGCCATGATCGGCGAGAAGAAAGACCACAAGGCCGTGCCCGGCTACTATTTCCAGATCGACGCAAAGGGCATTCTCGGCATCGGCGGCGGCGTGTACATGCCGGAACCGGATGTGCTGATGAAAATCCGCCATTTCATCTCCGCGCATCCGGTCAAGATGGACAAGCTGCTGGCGCATCCCAAGTTCAACAAGACCTACGGCGGCATCTCCCAGGAAGACCGTTTGATGCGTCCGCCCAAGGGATACACGCCGGAGACCAAACATATCGATCAGATCAAGAACCGGCATTTTTTCGGTTTCACCGAGATCGACTTGAAGAAATACAAGGCCAAGGACATGGCGGCGGACCTTGCCGGCAAATTCGAAGACCTCTATCCGCTGATCGTCTGGCTGCGCGAAGCGCTGGAGTAATGCCGCACCTTTTTGTCCATCTTCCTTTGCAAGACCGACCGCCATGCAACGCCCTACCCTGACGCACGCCGCGCGCCCTTCGACATTCACGGTCGAAGCGATCGACGAAAACGGCCATCCGCAGCCGACGCCGATCGCCGGCGAGCACCCGCTGACCATCTACGTCGACAACCGGGAAATCCTCACCATCATGACGCTGGGCGCCGCCCCCGAGGCGCTGGTGATCGGCTATCTGCGCAATCAGCGCCTGCTGGAATCGATCGAGGAAATCGTGTCGGTGCAGGTGGACTGGGAAGTCAACGCCTGCGCGGTGGTGACCCGGAGCGGACTGAAGAACCTCGAAGAGAAAATGGCCAAGCGCACCAAGACCACCGGCTGCGGCGAAGGCACCGTGTTCGGCGACCTGATGGCCGAAGTCGACTCCATTCAACTACCCAAGTCCGCGCGACTGGACCAGGAAACGCTGTATGCGCTGCTCAACAACGTGCGTCTGCACGAGTCGATCTACAAGCAAGCCGGCGCCGTGCACGGCTGCGCGCTGGCCAAGGGATCGGAAATCCTTACCTTTGTCGAAGACGTAGGGCGCCACAATGCGGTGGACGCGATTGCCGGCTGGATGTGGTTGGAAGGGGTGAGCGGCGGCGACAAAATCTTTTACACCACCGGACGGCTTACCTCGGAAATGGTCATCAAGGCGGCGCAAATGGGCATTCCCTTCCTGGTGTCTCGCTCCG